>NZ_JBVKCZ010000012.1:0-233449 GCF_055634335.1 Streptomyces sp. NPDC111802
CTGACCAATATCGACGCCCCGACGAGCACCGGGAGGAGGACACCCCGCAGTCCACCGGGTCCGTGGAACCCGGCGCCACCGGCACGACAGCCGACACGCGAACCTGCCGGACCAACGCCCCCGACAGGAACGAACACGACATCACGGGCGCACGATCAACCGCTCGGCGTCGTGAAACAACGAGGCCAGGAGGGCGGGCCCTGCTCCTCGGTGGTCTGCATACCGCCGGCCACCGTCTTCCCGTCGAGCTGGAAGAGGCCGTAACCGCCGGTCTCGGGCCCGCCCGGCTGGAACCGCCAGCCGAACAGACCGCCGTAGAAGGAACCGGCGCCCTCGATGTCGGGTGTGCCGACGTCGATCCAGTTCGGCGCGCCGGTGACGAAACGGGTGGTGAGCATCATCGCCCTCCTCGGAAGGGTCCCGCTGTCTGCACTGCCGAGTCTTGCACCGCCCACTGACAATCGCTGCCGGAACGCCGCCGTCCAGCGGGGCGACCGTCGCCATTACCGTGGGTGACCGACTCGGCCCTCCCTGTTTTCACGGGTTTCCGCGCGCCGCCGTGCGCCGCGGCACCCCGAGGGAGACGATCGAGTCGGCCGGGGGGCCTGCGGCGCGGCGTTGATCCCGCGTTGATCGAACGTTTTTCGCCGACCGGCACCATCCTGGGCATGCACACCGACACGATCACAACGATCACCTCGCCCGACCTGGCCTGGCAGGAGGGGGCGTTGTGCGCACAGACCGGGGCGGACTTCTTCTTCCCCGAACCAGGAAGTTCCGTCCGGGAGGCGAAGCGGATCTGCGGCATGTGCTCGATCCGCTCCGCCTGCCTGGAGTACGCCCTGGACAACGACGAACGCTTCGGCGTCTGGGGCGGTCTGTCGGAGAAGGAACGCCTGGAGCTCAGGCGTACGTCACACTGAACCGCCGGGTCCTGACCGAACGACGAACCGGTGAGGTCGGGTGGTCGGATACCGCAGCGGCCAGGAGAAGCCGGCCGCCTTCAAACGTACGGCCGGCCCGCGGACCCGCGGACCGGCTGCAGATCACCGTGAGAACCGCGGTCAGCCCGCGGCGCGAGCCGCCATCCGGGCCTTGCGGGCCGCCAGCTTCTCGTCGAACTTCAGGGCTTCCGCGTCCAGGCCGCCCATGAACAGCCCCAGTTCCTCCTGCGCCTTCTGCCCCTCCGGGCCGAGACCGTCGATCTCCAGGACCTTCAGGAAGCGCAGGACGGGCTGCAGGACGTCGTCGTGGTGGATGCGCATGTTGTAGACCTCGCCGATGGCCATCTGGGCCGCGGCGCGCTCGAAGCCGGGGATGCCGTGGCCGGGCATGCGGAAGTTGACCACCACGTCCCGCACGGCCTGCATGGTCAGGTCGGGGGCGAGCTCGAAGGCCGCCTTCAGCAGGTTCCGGTAGAAGACCATGTGGAGGTTCTCGTCGGTCGCGATGCGCGCCAGCATGCGGTCGCAGATCGGGTCACCGGACTGGTGGCCGGTGTTGCGGTGCGAGATGCGGGTCGCGAGCTCCTGGAAGGCGACGTAGGCGATCGAGTGCAGCATCGAGTGCCGGTTGTCCGACTCGAAGCCCTCGCTCATGTGGGACATGCGGAACTGCTCCAGCTTGTCCGGGTCCACCGCGCGCGAGGTGAGCAGATAGTCGCGCATCACGATGCCGTGCCGCCCCTCCTCCGCGGTCCAGCGGTGCACCCAGGTGCCCCAGGCGCCGTCACGGCCGAAGAGCGAGGCGATCTCGTGGTGGTAGCTGGGCAGGTTGTCCTCGGTGAGGAGGTTCACGACCAGGGCGATCCGGCCGATCTCGGTGACCTTGGACTGCTCCTTGTCCCAGGCCTCGCCGTCCTCGAAGAGGCCGGGGAAGTTACGGCCGTCCGTCCACGGCACGTACTCGTGCGGCATCCAGTCCTTCGCGACCTGCAGATGCCGGTTGAGTTCCTTCTCGACCACTTCCTCCAGCGCGTACAACAACCGGGCGTCGGTCCAGACGGCAGTGCTGCCGAGGTTGGGGGAAGTAATCGTCACGGGAACTCCAGGGGGACGCGCAACACAGAAACATGACCGGCGAGCGGTTGCCGGAACCTACGGAATCGTAGGCTACGAGTCCGTAGGTTACGAAGCCGTAGGTTAAGGACGCCGTAAAGACTGCTGATCAGCAGCCGTTTCGCCAGGAGTTCACCGGTATGCGAAAAGCCCCAGGACCCGCAGGTCCCGGGGCCGATAGCGCGATCCGTTCAGCCGGTCAGGCGTACAGCTCCCGCATCCGCACCGAGAGACATGTCACACATCCTTCCAGCTTCTCGAACTCGCTGATGTCCACCAGCACGGGTTCATGGCCGAGGTCGGTGAGCAGTTCCGCCGTCTTCGGCGCGCTCGCCGCCATGAGCAGCTTGTCCCCGCCGAGCAGCACCACATGCGCCCCCGACTCCTCCGGCACCGGCAGGAAGCGCGGGAACAGCGACGGGACGTCCAGCTGCGGGATACGGCCCAGAATCGTTCCGTCGGGCAGCGCCGTGATCGCCGACTTCAGGTGCAGCACCTTGCTCACCGGTACGGCGACGACCCGCGCCCCCAGCGGCTCGAAGGCGGCCCGCAGCTGCTGGACGCCGGCCCCGTTGGTACGGCCGCCCCGGCCGACGTAGATCGTGTCGCCGACCTTGAGGACGTCGCCGCCGTCGAGCGTGCCCGGCTCCCAGATCCAGTTCACGGAGCAGCCGAGCGAGGCGACGGCCTCCTCGACGCCCGCGGTCTCGTCGCGCCGCGACTCGGCGCCGGGCCGGGCGATCAGCGCGACGTTGCGGTACATGACGACCGTGTCCTCGACGAACACCGAGTCGGGGCAGTCGTCGGCCGGGTCCACCTCGATCGTCTCCCAGCCGTGCGTGCGCAGGGCCTCCGCGTACGCCTCCCACTGCTCGACCGCGAGATCGACGTCGACCTTCTCCCGCTCGATGTGCGTGACCAGCCCTTCGGCGAGGCGCGGGCTCGGGCGGCGGATGAGGGCCTTCTTGCTGGGCACGACGGGATCTCCGGATCGGTGGCAGTGTTCGGCGCCCATGATGCATGGGCCACCGACCCGCCATGATGCAGTGCCTACCCGCCCGTACAAAACCCTCGCGGTCAGGCTGTGGCCCTCCTGAGATGCGCCGCGGTGAAGGAGTCGCGGACATCGGGGAGGTCTCGGGGGGCTCCCTGTCGGCGTGCGCCACCACCCGGCGCTCATGCGCCCGTTGCACGTCAGGTCGACGCGCCGACCGCTGCGCTGTCGCGCAGGAAGCCCGCGAAAGCCTGGGCGGCAGGAGTGAGGACGTGGTCGCTCATGCGGACGAGGAGGATGCGGCGCACCGGGGCGGGGGGTTGCAGCGGCAGGACGCTGACCCCGCCTCGGATGCCTTCCAGGGCGAGCGTGGGGGCGAGGGCGACGCCGATGCCGGCGGCGACCATGGCCTGGGCCTCCTGGTAGTCGTGGGCCTCGTAGGCGATCTGCGGCTCGAACCCGGCCGCGTGGCAGCTGCGGGCCAGAGCCTCGGCCACCGGGTGGTTCTCGGCACGGGTGATCCAGGGGTCGTTCGCGAAGTCGGCGAGGGCGGCCAGGGGCCGGCCGGCGAGCGGGTGGTCGTTGCTGACGAGGAGGGCCGGTGGGTCGTCGGCGAGTGAGGTGACGACGATGTCCTCGCGGTCGATGCGGTTCCAGTCGTAGTCCCACATCAGGGACATCTCGACCTCCCGGTTCTCCAGCATCGCCCACAGGCCCGCGATACGTGCGCTGCGCACCGTCAGCCGTACGTCCGGGTGTGCTTCCCGGAAGGCGATCACGGCCCGCGGGAGGAGGGAGGCGCCGACGGTGGGGAAGGTGCCGACCCGGAGAGTGCCCGCACGCAGTCCCGCGAAGTCGGCGAGCTCGTTCTCCGCGGCCGTCAGCTCGCGCTCGATCCGCTCCCCGCGCTCGGCCAGGGCGCGTCCCGCGTCGGTGAGCGTGACACCCCGCGCGTGACGCTCGAGCAGGGGCTGCCCGGCCTCCGCCTCCAAGCGGCTGACCTGCTGGGAGACCGCTGACGGCGTGTAGTTGAGGGCCCGTGCGGTCGCGGTGACGGAGCCCCGGCGGGCGACCTCGGTGAAGAGCAGGATGCGCCGCCTCCGAGACCGACCGCGTCCATGAGGCGCAGGGTGATCCGAAGCCGCAGACCGCCCCCGCACCCGGCGCGAACCTCGAAGAGACCGAAGCGGCCGACCCGAAGTCAGCGGCCGAATCGGACCGCGCCCCCGTGCCCACCGCGGGCTGACGCCACACACACCCACGCAGCCGGTCCGGGGCCTGTGCTCCGGACCGGCCCCTTCTCGCGATCAGACACCAGCGGAGGGGGACGCCCTCGAGGCCTCGGGCGTGGTTTCCTTCAGCTCTCCGTCCTCCACCATCAGCCAGCGCGTGATGCCGATCGACTCCAGGAACGGCAGGTCGTGGCTGGCCACGATCAGCGCCCCCTCGTACGACTCCAGGGCCGTGGTGAGCTGCCGTACGCTCGCCATGTCCAGGTTGTTCGTCGGCTCGTCCAGCATCAGCAACTGGGGCGCGGGTTCCGCCAGCATCAGCGCGGCCAGCGCCGCCCGGAAGCGCTCGCCGCCGGACAGCGTCGCCGCCTTCTGGTCGGCGCGGGCGCCCCGGAACAGGAAGCGGGCCAGCCGCGCCCGGATCCGGTTGTTGGTGGCACCCGGCGCGAATCGGGCCACGTTCTCGGCGACCGACAGCTCGCCGTCGAGGACGTCCAGCCGCTGCGGCAGGAACCGCAGCGGGACATGCGCCGTCGCCTCGCCCGCCACCGGCTCCAGCTCCCCGGCGATCGTCCGCAGCAGCGTCGTCTTGCCCGCGCCGTTGCGCCCGATCAGCGCGATCCGCTCCGGACCGTGCAGATCGAGGCCACGGGCCACGCGTGCGCCGTACGCCAGTTCCAGGTCGCGCAGCGTAAGCACGCTACGGCCCGGCGGTACGGCCGTGTACGGCAGGTCGACGCGGATCTCGTCGTCGTCCCGTACGGCCTCCACCGCCTCGTCGAGCCGGCCCTTGGCCTCGGCGAGCTTCTCCTCGTGCATGATCCGGTGCTTGCCCGCCGACTCCTGCGCCGCCCGTTTGCGCGCACCCATGACGATCTTCGGCTCACGCTTCTGGTCCCACATCTTCTGCCCGTACCGCTTGCGGCGGGCCAACTTGGCCTGGGCATCGACGAGGTCGCGCTTCTGCTTCCTCAGGTCGGCCTCGGCGACCCGCACCATGCGCTCGGCCGCCTCCTGCTCGGTGGCGAGCGCCTCCTCGTAGGCCGAGTAGTTGCCGCCGTACCAGGTGATCTCCCCCGAACGCAGATCGGCGATCTGGTCGACGAGGTCGAGGAGTTCACGGTCGTGACTGATGATGACCATCATCCCGGGCCAGGATTCGACGGCCGAGTACAGCCGCCTGCGTGCGTACAGGTCGAGGTTGTTGGTGGGCTCGTCCAGCAGCAGGACGTCCGGGCGGCGCAGCAGCAGCGCGGCGAGGCGCAGCAGCACGGACTCGCCGCCCGACACCTCGCCGATCGTGCGGTCCAACTCGATGTGGCCGAGCCCGAGTTCGCCGAGGGTGGCGAGGGCTCGCTCCTCCACGTCCCAGTCGTCGCCGACGGTCTCGAAGTGCTCCTCCGCCGGGTCGCCCGCCTCGATGGCGTGCAGCGCGGCTCGCTGGGCGGCGATGCCGAGGGCCTCGTCGACCTTCAGGTCGGTGTCGAGAGTGACGTTCTGCGGGAGACAGCCGACCTCGCCCATGACGCGCAGCTCGCCGTCGGACGGGGTGAGCTCACCGGCGATGAGCTTCAACAGGGTTGATTTTCCTGACCCGTTGACGCCGACGAGCCCGGTCCTGCCGGGGCCGAACGCGACGTCCAGGTCCTCGAAGACGGCACTGCCGTCGGGCCAGGTGAAGGAAAGGGAGGTACAGGTGATGGAAGTAGGCATGAAGGCGCCTCCGCGGTTGCTCGAAACGATCAGGGGCAAACGCGTATCGAGACACCGGGCGACCGGCGCGGAGGCATCGAGAGGCACGGGGGCATGAGAAAAGCCCTGCACCGTAGGGCGGCTCGAACGCCGAGGTCGCACGCAGCGCACACACACTTCAGGTGTGACGCGGTGTCTCAGGACCTCAGACGAGCAACGTCCTTCTCCAATCGGCGGCAACAGGACCGCCGTCAAACGTACGGGAGGAGTGGGAGGGCGTCAACGTAATTTGTCGTGGCTGCGGCCGGGCGGGCGGACATGACTACGGCGAGCTCAACTCGCTGCTGGGGCAGGCGCGTTGGCGGAACGCGACCGTGGCCGTGCGGGACGCTTCAGCAGGCGTCCCGCATCAGTTCCGCCAGGTCGCGGTCCAGGTCGAGCTGGAGGTGCTCCAGGCCGAGGGGCACCAGCTCGCTCGTGGACTGCAGGAAGCGGCGGACCTCGCCCGAGCGGATGTGCACGACGGCGGTGCCCTCGGGGGCGTGGAACTCCAGGACCGTACGGTCGAAACCGTACGGCCGCACCCGGACGTCGCCATGGCCCTCGGGACCCTCCAGGCCGGCGAGGAGCAGCTCGCGGCTGAAGGTCCAGCAGACCTCGACGCCCTCCAGGGTGGCCGCGGCCGGGAAGGTCATCCGGACGGCGAACGGGTCGCTCCGGTCGTAGTGAAGGGCCGCGGGAATGCTCGGCATCCGCGGCGCCGCGGCGACGAGACGGGCCTCAACGGGCTGCTCGATGACGGTGGACAACGCCTTGCTCCCTTGTGACGGCTGGACGAACATCCGGGTGGACGAGACCGGGCACTGATAGAGACGACGGAATCGGCCAATCCGTGCACACGGATGCCGAGTGACCTCTGTCACCGCCTTCATGCACGGGAGTGGGGCGTTCGTCCTCCCGTGACCGGATGGTCACCTGTGGTCGGCGGGCATCTGGACGGCACGGGGGCGGTGGACTAGCTTCGCCCGCCATGAGGCGTTCGGGGAGCATGCGACGGGCGGGGCATACGTTTCGGACACTGGCCGCGGGGGTGGCGTGCGGCGCGGCGCTGGTCGCGCTGACGGCCGTACCCGCGCAGGCGCACGAGCCGGAGCGGCGGGTGCCGCACTGGGAGGCGAAGGACAGCGGCACGCCCGACGTGCGGTTCCGGGGTCTGGCGGCGGTCAGCCGGCACACGGCGTGGCTCGCCGGAACCAAGGGCACCGTGCTGCGGACCACCGACGGCGGGGCGAGCTGGCGTAACGTCTCGCCGCCCGGCGCCGCCGGGCTGGAGTTCCGCGATGTCGAGGCGTTCGACGCGCGGCGGGCCGTGGTGCTGGCGATCGGCGAGGGCGAGGCCTCGCGCGTGTACCGCACCGAGGACGGCGGCGCGACCTGGGCCGAGTCCTTCCGCAACACCGACGCGCGTGCCTTCTACGACTGCCTCACCTTCTTCGACCGCCGCCACGGCCTGGCGATGAGCGACCCGGTCGACGGCAGGTTCCGCATCCTGTCGACCAGTGACGGCGGGCGTTCCTGGAAGGTGCTGCCCAGCGACGGGATGCCCGCCGCACAGGAGGGCGAGGCCGGTTTCGCGGCGAGCGGGCAGTGCCTGGTCGCCGCCGGACCGAAGGACGTCTGGCTGGCCACCGGCGGGGCGGCACGCGCGCGTGTCCTGCACTCCGCCGACCGGGGGCTGACCTGGACGGCCACCGACACGCCGATCCCGGCGGGCGACCCGGCCCGCGGTGTCTTCGCGCTCGCCTTCCGGGACCGTACGCACGGCCTCGCGGTCGGCGGCGACTACCGCGCCGACCAGACCTCGCCGCGGGCGGCGGCACGCACGGTCGACGCGGGGCGCGGCTGGACGCCGGCCAACACACCGCCACCCGCCTACCGCTCCGGCGTCGCCTGGCTCCCGCACAGCCGCACCGCCGCCCTGGCGGTCGGACCCACCGGGACCGACCTGACGACCGACGGCGGACGTACCTGGCGGACGGTCGACAACGGTTCGTACGACACGGTGGACTGCGCGCGTGATCTGGGCTGCTGGGCCGCGGGGGAGAAGGGCAGGGTCGCGCGGTCGGAGAGGTGAACCGGAATGTGGGTACTCGGACGCCGACTGCGAGAGGAGTGACTCACATGCCAGCCGGTTCCAGCCCGAAGAGGGAACGCCAGTACGAGCACATCAAGAAGAGCGCCCAGGACCGGGGCGAGAGCGCCTCGCGCGCCAAGGAGATCGCGTCCCGGACGGTGAACAAGGAACGCGCCCGGTCCGGCGAGTCGAAGTCCGCCAGCCGTACGTCCACCCAGGACATGTCCTCGGGCAAGCGGGGCGGGCAGCGGTCGGGTCAGGGCTCCCAGGGCCCCACCAAGGATCAGCTGTACGAGGAGGCCAAGAAGCGCAACATCCACGGGCGTTCGGACATGAGCAAGAGCGAGCTCAAGCAGGCGCTGGGCAAGTGACCGACGCCTTCCTCAGCCGAGGGTCTCGCGGTACCGCTCCAGCGCCGGTGCCGTCTTCGTCGCGATGAACTCGGTGACGCGGTACACACAGACCCCGGCCCGCACGAACGGATCCCCCGCGGCGATCTCCTCGATGTGTCTCCGGTCCCCCGCGACGGCGAGGATCACCCCGCCGTCGCGGGGGTTCTTACGTCCGGACGCGAGAAAGATCCCCTTCTCGTACTGCTCGTCGAGCCACGCCACATGCGCCTCCAGCACGGCGTCGACGTCCTCGATCGGTGCGGTGTAGGTCAGCTCCAGCACGAACATGATCGCGAGCCTACCCCTGGCCCGTCGCTGAACAGTCGTATCCCCGTACGCTCGTCCTCACCATGACGACCGTACGCATCCCGGCGGGCTGGCCCGCGACCGAGGAAGAGGCCCGCGCCGTCCAGGACGAACTGCGCGAGCGGGTGGTGCTCGACGAACCAGGGCCCCCGCCCGGTTCCGGGCATGTGACCGGCGTGGACGTGGCCTACGACGACGAGCGGGACGTGGTCGCGGCCGCGGCGGTCGTGCTGGACGAGGCGACCCTCGCGGTCGTCGCCGAGGCCACGGCCGTCGGCCGGATCTCCTTCCCGTACGTCCCCGGGCTCCTCGCCTTCCGCGAGATCCCCACCGTCCTGGCCGCCCTCGACGCCCTGCCCTGCCCACCCGGCCTGGTCGTCTGCGACGGCTACGGCAGGGCCCACCCCCGCCGCTTCGGCCTCGCCAGCCACCTCGGCGTCCTCACCGGCCTGCCCACGATCGGCGTCGCCAAGAACCCGTTCACCTTCACCTACGACGCCCCCGCCCAGCCCCGCGGCTCGTCCACGCCACTCATGGCCGGCGACGAGGAGGTCGGCCGAGCCGTGCGCACCCGGGACGCCGTGAAGCCGGTGTTCGTCTCGGTCGGCCACCGGGTGAGCTTGGACAACGCCTGCGCGCAGACGCTGGCGTTGACCCCGGAGTACCGGCTGCCCGAGACCACACGGCGTGCGGATTCCCTGTGCCGACAGGCGCTGAGGGACGCGACCGGTCCGAGACCGGAGCCGGCCGACCGGGCGGCGACGGACCCCACGCGTACCTGAGGACGGCCCCTGTCATGGAGCGCACGCAGGGGATCGAAGTCGTCCTGGAACTGGCCGCCGATCGCGATCGGTGGTGCCGGGGGCGCGAGGTGTTCGACCAGGTCCGCGGGAGCGGGACCGCGGACAGGGACGAGGTCACCGAGGAGCGGACCGCGCTGCTCCGCCTCGGTGAACTCGTCGCCAAGCTGGCCCACAACGCGGCCGGCCCGGCGCCGTACTTCGACCACCACAGGGGCTGGCAGGTCGGGCCCCTTGCCGTCCGCCTCGCCGCAGTCGCGCGCGATCCCGCCGCACGGCACCGGATCGCCGGCGCGCTGGGGGAGTGCCACCGGCCGGGGCCGACGACGCGCCCTGAACGGGCGGACTGAGTACGTCGGCTGAGTATCCGTACGGATGCGGCCGCTTCCCGGTGATCGGCAGGCTGGGCCGCATGACATCGCACCGTTCCCCCAAGCCCCTCGCCGACCCCGACCGCCCCGTCGAGCGTGCCGTGACGGCCGCGCTGATTGTCGCCACGCTCGCGGGGCTCGGCTGGATAGTCGGGATGATCTACACCATTGCGGGCTGGCCGCTCTAGGCAGCCGCTTCACCGACCTCTCAGCGAGTGGCGGCCACCCGGAAGGTGATGCCCGCCGTGCGCAGGCGGTCGATCAGGGCGTCGCCCATCGCGACCGCCGTGGTGACCTGGCCTGCCGTGTCCGGCAGGTCGTCGAAGGCCAGGGAGAGGGCCGACTCGGCGAACATCTTGGCCGTCTCGCCGTAGCCGGGGTCGCCGCCGGCCACCTCGGTGAACACCCGTCGGCCGCCGCCCTCGCCGACGAAGCGGACGGAGAACCAGCTCCGCGCGCGCTTCTCCGGGCCGGGGCCCTCGCCGGGCTTGAACCGGCCGGACAACCAGCGGCGGGCCGGCGGCAGTTGGGCGGCCGAGAAGAGCGCGCCCATCGCCGCGACCCCGCCGACCGCGACGGGAAGGTGCCGTACGGCGGCGTAGTGGCGGTAGCGGAAGTCGGGGCCGTAGCGCTGAAGGGCCCGCGCGGAGCGCTTGACGATCTGCGGGTCGATGGTCGGCAGCGGCAGCGCCCAGGCGCCGACCTCCTTGGCGAACCGGGGCACGCCCGTCGGCGCGGTCGCCCGGCGTCCCATCAGCCGAGGCTCGTGGCGCGCGCGGTCGCGCCCGGCGGCCAGCATCTGGCGCCCGCGCGCGAACTGGTTGAGCGCCGACGCGAACGTACCGCCCGAGAAGGTGGCGTCGGCCGTCACGAACCCGTCCACCGTCAGCGGCACGCCCTCGGGCAGCTGCTGAACGGTGAAGTACGCGCCCAGGTCGTGCGGGATCGAGTCGAAGCCGCACGCGTGCACCAGCCGCGCGCCCGTCTCACGCGCGCGTGCGTCGTGCCGGACGTACGTCAGGTCCACGAACTCCGGCTCACCGGAGAGGTCCAGATAGTCGGCGCCGGTGTCCGCGCAGGCCGCGACGAGATCCTCGCCGTACATCACATAGGGGCCCACCGTCGTGGCCACCACGCGCGCCTGTTCCGCGAGCCGGCGCATCGACGCCGGGTCGGCGACGTCCGCCTCCAGCACCCCGACCGCCTCACCACCGGGCAGCGACTCGCGCAGGCGCTCCAGTTTCCGCTTACTGCGGCCGGCGATCGCCCAGCGCAGCCCCTCGGGCGCGTGCTCGGCGAGATACTCCGCGGTGAGTACCCCGACGAAGCCCGTCGCTCCGAAGAGCACGATGTCGTACGGACGGTCCGTCCTGCTCAGCCTGCTCATGACACCCCTCGGTCCCGCACCACGCGCCGTTGTCGGTGGCCGAGGCTAGCGTGAGGTGTGCGGAGCCCGACGACGAGCCCGGAGGTATGCGGTGGCCGTGCCCAGGACTGCCCTGAAGAAGTGGGAAAAAGTACACGAGTTCGCCCTCGGGATGCCCGGTGCCGTCGAGGAGTTCCCCTGGGGTGAGACGGTCGCGAAGGTCAACAAGAAGGTGTTCGTCTTCCTCGGCGTCGACGACGGCAGCTACCCGATGGGCATCACCGTGAAGCTCAAGGACGAGTCGGCCCACGCGCACGCCCTGACCTGTCCGGGCGCCGAGCCCGCCGGATACGGCCTGGGCAAGTCGGGCTGGGTCGCCATCCCGCTGGAGCAGAAGGGCGCCCCGGCGGCGGAGCTGCTGTGCGACTGGGTGGAGGAGAGCTACCGCACGATCGCGCCGAAGCGGCTGATAGCGGAGCTGGACGTGCGCTGATTCCCTCTGCGCCGGTTCGCAGCCGGCCTTCCGGCGGGTAACTTTCCAAGCGCTTGCTCTTGTGTCCGCTGGAACACATTCTTAGCATCGCTGGTGTTACATCAGTTGTGTCACGCCAATGGGGGCTGGATGACAACGGCAACGACGCCCGGGCACGGCCCGCTCACCGGCGTGCGCGTGGTCGAGCTGGCCGGAATCGGGCCGGGCCCGTTCGCCGGCATGCTCCTCGCCGACCTCGGCGCCGACGTCGTCCGCGTGGACCGGCCCGGCGGCACGGGACTCGCCATCGACACCGCGTACGACGTCACCAACCGCAACAAGCGCTCGGTGATCGTCGACCTGAAGTCCCCCGACGGCCCCGCGCGCGTGCTCGACCTCGCCGCCCGCGCCGACATCCTCATCGAGGGCTACCGCCCCGGAGTCGCCGAGCGCCTAGGCGTCGGCCCCGGGGCCTGCCACGCCCGCAATCCCCGGCTCGTCTACGGCCGGATGACCGGCTGGGGCCAGGACGGACCGCTCGCCCACCGCGCCGGCCACGACATCGCGTACATCGCGCTCACCGGCACCCTCGGCATGATCGGCAGCCCCGACGAACCGCCCGCCGTCCCCGCCAACCTGGTCGGCGACTACGCCGGCGGCTCCCTCTACCTCGTCGTGGGCGTCCTCGCCGCCCTCCACCACGCCCGCGCCACCGGCACCGGCCAGGTCGTCGACGCCGCCATCGTCGACGGCACCTCCCATCTCTCCGCGATGATCCACGGCATGCTCGCCGCCGGCGGCTGGCAGGACCGGCGCGGCGCCAACCTCCTGGACGGCGGCTGCCCCTACTACGGCACCTATGAGACGGCCGACGGCAAGTACATGGCGGTCGGCGCCCTGGAACCGCAGTTCTACGACGAGTTCCTGGAGCTCCTCGGCATCGAGGACTTCGCGTCCGCCCGTAAGGACGTCTCGCGCTGGCGCGAGCTGCGCGAGCTGGTCGCGGCCCGCTTCAAGTCCCGTACGAGGGACGAGTGGACGGCCGTCTTCGAAGGCTCCGACGCCTGTGTGGCCCCCGTGCTGTCCCTGCGCGAGGCCCCGCGCCACCCGCACCTGGCCGCCCGCGGCACCTTCACCGACCACGGCGGCATCACCCAGCCCGCCCCGGCGCCCCGCTTCTCGGCGACCCCCACCGCCGTACGCGGCGGCCCCGCGCAACCGGGCGCCGACACCGCGGCGGTGGCCCGCGACTGGGGAGTACCCGACCTCGTGCAGCACCAGGAACCCACGAAGGGCCTCGCATGAAGCGGCAGATCTTCGCCCCCGAGCACGACGCGTTCCGCGCGACCGTGCGCAGCTTCCTGAAGCGGGAGGTGCTGCCGCACTACGAGCAGTGGGAGAAGGACGGCATCGTCTCCCGCGACGCCTGGCGCGCGGCCGGCAAGCAGGGCCTGCTCGGCATGGCGGTGTCCGAGGAGTACGGAGGTGGCGGCACCCCCGACTTCCGCTACAGCGCCGTCCTCGCCGAGGAGTTCACGCGCGCGGGTGCCCCGGGCCTCGCGCTCGGCCTGCACAACGACATCATCGGCCCGTATCTGACCGGCCTCGCCACCGACGAGCAGAAGCGCCGCTGGCTGCCCGGCTTCTGCGACGGTTCGCTGATCACCGCCATCGCGATGACCGAGCCCGGCGCCGGCTCCGACCTCCAGGGCGTCCGCACCCACGCCGAGGACCGCGGCGACCACTGGGTGCTGAACGGCTCCAAGACGTTCATCTCCAACGGCATCCTCGCCGACCTGGTGATCGTCGTCGCGCGGACGACCCCCGAGGGCGGCGCGCACGGGCTGTCGCTGCTCGTGGTCGAGCGCGGCATGGACGGCTTCGAACGCGGCCGCAACCTCCACAAGATCGGCCAGAAGGCGCAGGACACGGCCGAGCTGTTCTTCCACGACGTCCGCGTGCCCAAGAAGAACCTCCTCGGCGACCTCAACGGCGCCTTCGTGCACCTGATGACGAACCTCGCGCAGGAGCGCCTGAGCATCGCGGTCTCCGCCATAGCGGCGGCCGAGCACCTGCTGGAGATCACTACCGATTACGTCAAGGAGCGCGAGGCCTTCGGCCGGCCGCTGGCGACCAAGCAGCACATCCGCTTCGAGGTGGCCGAGATGGCCACCGAGTGCGCCGTCACCCGCACGTTCCTCGACCGCTGCATCGAGGATCACTCGAACGGGGAGCTCGACGCCGTCCACGCGTCGATGGCCAAGTGGTGGGCGACCGAGTTGCAGAAGCGGGTGGCGGACCGCTGTCTGCAACTGCACGGCGGGTACGGCTACATGAGCGAATACCCGGTCGCCCGTGCCTTCACCGACGGCCGTATCCAGACCATCTACGGCGGGACGACCGAGATCATGAAGGAGATCATCGGCCGTTCCCTGCTGGGCTGACCCTCACCTCGAAAGGCTTACCAGTGAGCACCGAAGCGTATGTGTACGACGCGATCCGCACCCCGCGCGGCCGCGGCAAGGCGAACGGCGCCCTGCACGGCACCAAGCCGATCGACCTGGTCGTCGGCCTCATCCACGAGCTCCGCGACCGCTTCCCCGGCCTCGACCCGGCCGCCATCGACGACATCGTGCTCGGCGTCGTCGGCCCGGTCGGCGACCAGGGCTCCGACATCGCGCGGATCGCGGCGATCGCCGCCGGGCTGCCGGACACCGTGGCGGGCGTGCAGGAGAACCGCTTCTGTGCGTCCGGCCTGGAGGCCGTCAACATGGCCGCCGCCAAGGTCCGCTCGGGATTCGAGGACCTCGTCCTCGCGGGCGGCGTGGAGTCCATGTCCCGGGTGCCGATGGCCTCGGACGGCGGCGCCTGGTTCAACGACCCGATGACCAACCTCGCCGTCAACTTCGTGCCGCAGGGCATCGGCGCCGACCTGATCGCCACCATCGAGGGCTTCTCCCGCCGCGACGTCGACGAGTACGCGGCGCTCTCGCAGGAGCGGGCGGCGACGGCCTGGAAGGAGGGCCGCTTCGACCGCTCCGTCGTCCCGGTCAAGGACCGCAGCGGCCTCGTCGTCCTCGACCACGACGAGCACATGCGCCCCGGCACCACCGCCGACTCCCTCGCCAAGCTGAAGGCGTCCTTCGCCGACATCGGCGACCTGGGCGGCTTCGATGCCGTCGCGCTGCAGAAGTACCACTGGGTCGAGAAGATCGACCACGTCCACCACGCGGGCAACTCCTCCGGCATCGTCGACGGCGCCTCCCTGGTCGCCATCGGCAACAAGGAGGTCGGCGAGCGCCACGGACTCACCCCGCGCGCCCGCATCATCTCGGCCGCCGTCTCCGGCTCCGAGCCCACCATCATGCTCACCGGCCCCGCGCCCGCCACCCGCAAGGCGCTCGCCAAGGCCGGACTGACCATCGACGACATCGACCTCGTCGAGATCAACGAGGCGTTCGCGGCGGTCGTGCTGCGCTTCGTACGGGACATGGGCCTGTCCCTGGACAAGGTCAACGTCAACGGCGGCGCCATCGCCCTCGGCCACCCCCTCGGCGCGACCGGCGCGATGATCCTCGGCTCGCTCGTCGACGAACTGGAGCGCCAGGACAGGCGGTACGGCCTCGCCACGCTGTGCGTGGGCGGCGGCATGGGCATCGCCACCATCGTCGAGCGCATCTGACCCCCCTCCCGACGGATCACACGGAGCACCTCCACATGAGCACTGAGTCCACCACCATCCGCTGGGAACAGGACCGCGAAGGCGTCGTCACCCTTGTCATCGACGACCCCGACCAGTCCGCGAACACCATGAACCAGGCGTTCCGCGACTCCCTCGCCGTGATCACCGACCGCCTGGAGGCCGAGAAGGACACCATCCGCGGTGTCATCATCACCTCCGCCAAGAAGACCTTCTTCGCGGGTGGCGACCTGCGCGACCTCATCCGCGTCACGCCGGAGACCGCGATGGAGCTGTTCGAGGGCGGCATGGCGATCAAGCGCCAGCTGCGCCGCATCGAGACCCTCGGCAAGCCGGTCGTCGCCGCGCTGAACGGCGCGGCCCTGGGCGGCGGCTACGAGATCGCGCTCGCCTGCCACCACCGCATCGCCCTCGACGCGCCCGGCTCGAAGATCGGCTGCCCCGAGGTCACCCTCGGCCTGCTGCCGGGCGGCGGCGGTGTCGTCCGCACCGTACGGCTCCTCGGGATCGCCGACGCCCTGCTGAAGGTGCTGCTCCAGGGCACCCAGTACAACCCGCGGCGCGCCCTGGACAACGGTCTGATCGACGACATCGCCACCACCCAGGAGGAGCTGCTCGCCAAGGCCCGCGCCTTCATCGAGGCCCACCCCGAGTCCCAGCAGCCCTGGGACCGGCCGGGCTACAGGATCCCCGGCGGCACGCCCGCCAACCCCAAGTTCGCGGCGAACCTGCCGGCCTTCCCGGCCGGCCTGCGCAAGCAGACGGGCGGCGCCCCCTACCCGGCCCCGCGCAACATCCTCGCGGCCGCTGTCGAGGGCGCCCAGGTCGACTTCGAGACCGCGCAGGTCATCGAGGCGCGCTACTTCGTGGAGCTGGCGGCGGGCCAGACGTCCAAGAACATGATCCAGGCGTTCTTCTTCGACCTCCAGGCCGTCAACTCCGGCGCGAACCGCCCCAAGGGCATCGAGCCGCGGAGGGTCCGCAAGGTCGCCGTGCTGGGCGCCGGGATGATGGGCGCGGGCATCGCCTACTCGTGCGCCCGCGCCGGCATCGAGGTCGTCCTGAAGGACGTGTCGCTCGAAGCCGCCCTCAAGGGCAAGGGCTACTCGGAGAAACTGTGCGCGAAGGCGGTCTCCCGGGGCCGTACGACCCAGGAGAAGGCCGACGCGCTGCTCGCCCGCATCACGCCGGCGGCGGACCCGCAGGACGTGGCCGGCTGCGACGCGGTCATCGAGGCCGTCTTCGAGAACCCCGAGCTCAAGCACAAGGTCTTCCAGGAGATCGAGTCCATCGTCGAGCCGGACGCGCTGCTGTGCTCCAACACCTCGACGCTGCCGATCACCGCCCTCGCCGAAGGCGTGGAGCGCCAGGCCGACTTCATCGGACTGCACTTCTTCTCACCGGTCGACAAGATGCCGCTCGTCGAGATCATCAAGGGCGAGCGGACGGGGGAGGAGGCGCTGGCCCGCGCCTTCGACCTGGTCCGGCAGATCAACAAGACGCCGATCGTCGTGAACGACTCGCGCGGCTTCTTCACCTCACGGGTCATCGGTCACTTCATCAACGAGGGCGTCGCGATGGTCGGCGAGGGCATCGAGCCCGCATCGGTGGAGCAGGCGGCCGCGCAGGCGGGCTACCCGGCGAAGGTCCTGTCCCTGATGGACGAACTGACCCTGACGCTCCCGCGCAAGATCCGCAACGAGTCGAAGCGGGCCGTGGAGGAGGCGGGCGGCACCTGGGCCGGGCACCCGGCCGAGGCCGTCATCGACCGCATGGTCGACGAGTTCGACCGCCCCGGGCGCAGTGGCGGCGCGGGCTTCTACGACTACGACGAGGACGGCAAGCGGACGACCCTGTGGCCGGGGCTGCGCGAGCACTTCACGCGTGAGGGCGCCGAGATCCCGTTCCGTGACATGCAGGAACGCATGCTGTTCTCCGAGGCGCTGGACACCGTCCGGCTGCTGGAGGAGGGCGTCCTGACGTCGGTCGCGGACGCCAACATCGGCTCCATCTTGGGCATCGGCTTCCCCGGCTGGACGGGCGGTGTCCTCCAGTACATCAACGGCTACGAGGGCGGTGTCGCCGGATTCGTGGCACGCGCGCGTGAGCTGGCGCAGACGTACGGGGAGCGGTTCGCGCCGCCCGCGCTGCTGGTCGAGAAGGCCGAGAAGGGGGAGACGTTCACGGACGGCCGCTGACGTATCCCTGAGCGACACACGGCTCTTGCCCTCCCGGGGCGGGGGCACCGACGCTGACCGGGCAAGCCGGCAGCCCGGCCCCCGCCCCACGAGGAACCCCGACGGATACGCGCGCGGCACCGGCCGCCCGCGTGACGGCAGGCGGGGGGCGGACCCTGAACGTGTCAGGCGGATCCGCCTTCATCTGACGCCGATGACTCCGGCATGGCGCTCAGCCACTCCCGCAGGTCCTCGCGCAGGGAGCGCTGAAACGTCGTCAGCAGGGCCTGCACCACCAGGGGTTGCATGTACGCGGAGAGTGATTTCACGTCCTGCGCCGCCCGCTCGGACACCTCGCCGCGGAAGAGCCGCGACAGTTCGTGCGCGGCGGAGCGCGAGTGGTCGATGAGGACGTTGCGCGCCGCGAGGATCGCCTCGTGCGACAGCGGTACGTCCAGCAGCCCTACCCCGAGCCGCAGCAGTCCGAGGTCGACGCGGTATCCGCCTTCGACGGCCCCGACGACACCCATCGCGACCAGCCGCGCCACGTCGTCGTCGCCGAGCGCCCGCCCCGCCCGTCGCTCCAGCTCCCCGCGCGTCACCGTCTCGACGGCGTCCGGCGCCCAGGAGGCCACCACGGCCCGGTGAACGGCGAGGTCATGGGCGTCCAGATCAGGCGGCAGCTGCTGCAGATACCGCTCGATGGCCGCCAGCGTCATGCCCTGCTGCTGAAGTTCCTCGATCAGCGCGAGCCGGGCCAGGTGCTCGCGCCCGTAGTGCCCCACCCGGCGCGGACCGATGACCGGAGGTGGCAGCAGCCCCTTGGTGCCGTAGAAGCGCACCGTGCGGACCGTCATCCCCGCCCGCGCGGCCAGCTCGTCGATCGTGAGGGTGGGTTCGTCGGTGCCGGTCGTCATGTGCAGCAGTATCGCTGTCCCACCACTGCTGTGACACCTTCCGCGACCGATGTGACGGCCGTGTGAGAAGTAACGCTCTGTGACGCACGCCACCGCATGGGCCGCATGCCGTGGGGGAAGGTGGCCCCTTGGTCTGTGCCTTTTACGGAGGGCGCAGGCCATACGTTCGTCCGGACACCCGAGCGCGACCCGCTCGGGCGCACCAGAGAGTGGTACCACCCGTGAGCAAGGACGCCGTGAACACGGCAGTGGCCGCATCCCGTACCGACGCGGCCCAGGTGCCCGCGGACGCGGGCGACGCCGGTTACAGCAAGGACCTCAAGGCCCGCCACGTCAACATGATCGCCATCGGCGGTGCCATCGGCACCGGCCTCTTCCTCGGCGCCGGCGGTCGCCTCCACGACGCGGGCCCCGCGCTGGCGATCGCCTATCTGGTCTGCGGCATCTTCGCCTTCTTCGTGGTCAGAGCCCTCGGTGAGCTGGTTCTCTACCGCCCCTCGTCCGGCTCCTTCGTGTCGTACGCGCGCGAGTTCCTCGGCGAGAAGGGCGCGTACGTCGCGGGCTGGATGTACTTCCTGAACTGGTCGACGACCGGTATCGCCGACATCACCGCGATCGCGCTCTACACGCACTACTGGAGCCTGTTCACCGACATCCCGCAGTGGACGCTCGCGCTGATCGCGCTGGCCGTGGTGCTGGCGGTGAACCTGATCTCGGTGAAGATCTTCGGCGAGATGGAGTTCTGGTTCGCGATCATCAAGGTCGCCACGCTCGTCGGCTTCATGTTCGTCGGCATCTTCCTGCTCGCCACCCAGCACGAGGTCGGCGGCCAGACCCCCGGGCTGAGCGTCATCACCGACAACGGCGGAGTGTTCCCGCACGGTCTGATGCCCGTCGTCCTGGTCATGCAGGGCGTGATCTTCGCGTACGCCGCGCTGGAGCTGGTCGGTGTCGCCGCGGGCGAGACCGCGGAGCCGGAGAAGGTCGTCCCGCGCGCGGTGAACTCGATCATGTGGCGCGTCGGCCTGTTCTACGTCGGCTCGGTCGTCCTCCTCGCCCTTCTGCTCCCCGGCTCGGTCTACTCGGCCGACCAGAGCCCCTTCGTCACGGTCCTGTCGAAGATCGGCGTCCCGGCGGCCGGCGACGTGATGAACCTGGTGGTCCTGACGGCCGCGATGTCCTCCCTCAACTCCGGCCTGTACTCCACGGGCCGCATCCTGCGCTCGATGGCGATGGCGGGCTCGGCCCCGAAGTTCACGGCCCGTATGAACCGCAGCCAGGTCCCCTACGGCGGCATCCTGCTCACCTGCGCGGTGTGTGTGCTCGGTGTCGGCCTGAACTACCTGATGCCCAGCCAGGCCTTCGAGATCGTGCTGAACGTGGCCTCCCTCGGCATCATCTCGACCTGGGTGATCATCATGGTCTGCCATCTGATCTTCGTCCGCCGCGCCAGGGCGGGCCTGGTGGACCGCCCCTCCTTCCGCCTCCCCGGCAGCCCGGTCACGGAGATCGCCACGATCGTCTTCCTGCTGGCCTGCCTCGGCATGATGTGGAACGACCCCGAGGTCGGCCGCAAGACGCTGCTGCTCATCCCGGCCATCGCCGTGATGCTGGTCGCCGGCTGGTACGCGGTCCGGCGCCGGGTCGCCCGGACGGAGGACCGGGAGCTGACCGAGCTCACGAAGTAATCAGCGGGCCGTTGTCAGTGGCGGCCTCTACGGTGGCGTCATGTCGGAGATCACTTACATCCGGGGTGACGCCACCGTTCCGTCGGTCAAGGGCGTCAAGGTGATCGCCCATGTCTGCAACGACATCGGGGGATGGGGGAAGGGCTTTGTCCTGGCCATATCGCGCCGCTGGCCGGAGCCGGAGAAGTCCTACCGGGCCTGGCACCGCGAGCGCGCGTTGAACGACTTCGCCCTGGGCGCGGTGCAGCTCGTCCAGGTCGAGCCCTGTGTCTGGGTGGCCAACATGGTCGGGCAGCGCGGCATCCGCACCGGCAGCAAGGGCGTTCCCGTGCGCTACGAGGCGATCGATGCCGCGCTGGAGAGCCTGGCGGAGAAGGCCGCCGACCTCGGCGCGTCGGTCCACATGCCCCGGATAGGGTGCGGACTGGCCGGTGGGAAGTGGTCCCGGGTGGAGCCGCTGGTCACTGAGCGGCTGGTGCGACACGGAATTGCCGTCACGGTCTACGACCATGGGGAGGCCGGGAGTTGAACCGCGACATCGACGTGCTCGTGCTGGGCGGCGCGGGCGTGGACACCATCGTGTACGTGCCGGAGCTACCGCTGCCGTACGCCGACAGCTACATGATCGACTCGGGGATCCGCACCCGCGCCGGTCAGACCGGCGACTTCGTGGCCGTCGCTCTGAGCGCCCTCGGCCTGCGCACCCACCATCTCGACATGCTCGGCGACGACCCGGAGGGCGACCTGGTCCGGGCCCTGCACAGCGAGAAGGGCATCGCGCTCACCGCGATCCCGCAGCCCGCGGGAACGAAGCGCGCCGTCAACCTCGTCGGCCCCGACGGCAGGCGGCTGTCTCTGTACGACACCAGCCGCGCCCACGCCGACGACCGCTTCCCGGAGGCCACGGTGCGTGCCCTGGCCGGGGCGAGCCGCCACGTCCACATCACCATCACCCAGCCCTGCGCCCATTCCCTGCCGCTCCTGCGGGAGTCCGGCGCGACACTGTCCACAGACCTGCACGACTGGGACGGCGAGAACGGGTACCACGAGCCGTTCGCGCACGCGGCGGACGTCGTCTTCCTGTCCGCTGCCGCCCTGGCCGACCCCGAGCGCACGATGCGCGGCATCGCCGATCGGGGCCGGGCCGAGGTGGTCGTGGCCACGGCAGGCGCGAAGGGCGCGTACGTACTGGCCGACGACGAGCTGACCCACGTACCCGCCGCGACACCGCCCGCGCCGGTGGTGGATTCCAACGGCGCGGGCGACGCCTTCGCCGCCGCGTTCCTCTACGCCTGGCTGAACCGCGAGACACCCCCGCGCAGCGCCTTGTACGGCACCATCGCCGGCGCCCACGCCTGCACGGTGCCTTCGACGGAGACGGATGCGATAGGGCGGGACGAACTGCTCCGGCTCGCTGCAACGCCCTGACGCGCGCGCCTAGTGCTCGTGCCCGTGCACATCGTTGGTCGCGGCGATCTTCTTCCACGACTTCGGCTGCGCGGGAGCCCCGGACACCTTCGCGATCGAAGCCGCCCGCGCAGTGGGCGCGCCCGGCTTCGACGGCTGGAACAGCCACGTGTCGAACAGCGCCGCCAGCGGCTTGCCGGACACCTCCTCGGCGTACCGCTCGAAGTCGGCGACCGACGCGTTGCCGTAGGAGTACTTCTGCGGCCAGCCCTTCAGAATGGCGAAGAACGCGTCGTCCCCGATCTCGTTGCGCAACGCCTGAAGGGCCAGCGCACCCCGGTCGTAGACGGCGATGTGGAACTGGTTGTCCGGCCCGGGGTCACCCGGCTCGACCGTCCAGAACGGATCGTCGGCCGACCGCGAGGCGTACACGTAGTCGGCGATCTCCTGCGCCGTCCCCTCGCCCTCGTGCTCGGACCACAGCCACTGCGCGTACCGCGCGAAGCCCTCGTTGATCCAGATGTCCTTCCACTCCTTGACGGACACCTGGTCGCCCCACCACTGATGGGCCAGCTCATGCACGACGACTGAGGTGTTCGACCCGTTCGCGAAGTTGGCGGGGCTGTAGAACGGCCGGGTCTGCGTCTCCAGCGCGTACCCCGTCTTCGTGTTCGGCACATACCCGCCGAGCGCGTTGTACGGATACGGCCCGAAGTACTCGCTCAGCCAGTCGGCGATCTCCCCGGTCCGCTCGATGCTCGCCCGCGCCGCCCCCGCGCGGTCGCCGAGATCCTTGCTGTAGGCGTTGATGACCGGAATTCCACTCTCGGACGTCCCCGTGGTGACGTCGAAGCGTCCCGCCGCGAACGTGGCCAGATATGTGGCCTGCGGCTTGTTGGAGCGCCAGTTGTAGCGGGTCCAACCCAATCGCGAACTCGTCGACTGGAGCGTTCCGTTGGAGATGAACTGCGTGCCGTCCGGCACCTGCACCGACACGTCGTAGGTCGCCTTGTCGAGCGGGTGGTCATTGCTCGGGTACCACCACCAGGACCCCTCGGGCTCTCCCGCGGCGACCCCGCCGTCCGGGGTGCGCAGCCAAGCGCTGAAGCCGTACGCCTTCTTGCTCGACGGCACGCCCCGGTAGCGCACGACGACGGTGACGGACGTGCCCTTGGCCAGCGGCTTCGTCGGCGTGATCTCCAGCTCGTGCTCGCCGGAGGTCGCGAACGAGGCCTTCGCGCCATTGACCCGGACCTCGCTGACATCCAGCAGGAAGTCCAGGTTGAAGCGGGACAGGTCCTGCGTGGTCTTCGCCAGCAGGGTCGCCGTACCCTCCAGCTGGTCCGTGGCCGGCTGGTACTTCAGCCGGAGGTCGTAGTGGGAGACGTCGTAGCCGCCGTTGCCGTAGGCCGGGTAGTAGGGGTCGCCGATGCCCGGAGCGCCGGGGGAGTAACTCGCCGCCGAAGCCGGGATCGCCAGCAACAGGGAGGCGGCCACGAGTGCGCCCGGCGCCATGATTCTGCGGTGCACGAAAGCTCCAAGTCGTAGGGGCCGAAGTCTGTCCGGAGCCTATTGAGTACCTGTGCCCTCTGCGTGTCCATGACCACCCCTGTCACACGATCGCCATTCGGCCGACATGAGTGGATCCGCCGCAAGAGTGTTTGTCGGCCACACGACACCTCATCGGCCACACGACACTTCATGTGCCGTCAGCCGCCCTCTTCTGCACGGGAGTTGACCGATGTACCGTCCGCGCATGCCGAACCGCATGCGCTTCACGATCTGGAGACCGCTCGCGACAGCGGCCGTGGCCGTCCTGATGGCCACGTTCCTCGCACCCGCGACGGCCCACGCCGGCCCACGGGAGAGCAAGCCCGTCTACTCCTACGACAACGCCGTCCGCGAGGCCGTATGGGTGGACACCGGACTCGACCTCGACCGCGACGGCGAGCACGACCGCGTCGCCGTCGACATCGTCCGGCCCCGCGAAGCGGCCGCACAGGGCCGCAAGGTGCCCGTCATCATGGACGCCAGCCCGTACTACTCCTGCTGCGGGCGCGGCAACGAGAGCCAGAAGAAGACGTACGACGCCGACGGCGACGTCGTCCAGATGCCGCTGTTCTACGACAACTACTTCGTGCCCCGCGGCTACGCCTTCGTAGGCGTCGACCTCGCCGGCACCAACCGCTCCGACGGCTGCGTCGACGTCGGCGGGCGCTCCGACATCCTCTCCGCGAAGGCCGTCATCGACTGGCTGAACGGCCGCGCCAAGGCGTACACCACCCGTACCGGCACCACCAGGGCCACCGCGAAGTGGACCAACGGCCGCACCGGAATGATCGGCAAGAGCTGGGACGGCACCATCGCCAACGGCGTCGCCGCGACCGGCGTCGAGGGCCTGAGGACCATCGTGCCGATCAGCGCCATCTCCTCCTGGTACGACTACTACTTCCAGCAGGGCGCCCCGCTGTATGACTCCGGCCCCGACTGGCTGTCGAACTACGTCGACAGCCCCGACGCCCGCGCCAACTGCGGCGCGGTCCAGCAGATGCTGGTCGACGGGGCCCCGCGCACCGGCGACTGGACGCCGCTGTGGACCGAACGTGACTATGTGAAGGACGCGCGCAAGGTGCGTGCCAGCGTCTTCGCGATCCACGGCATGCAGGACCTCAACGTTCGGATGAAGCACCTCGGCCAATGGTGGGACGCCCTCGCGAAGAACGGTGTCGAGCGCAAGATCTGGCTCTCCCAGACCGGTCACGTCGACCCCTTCGACTTCCGGCGCGCGGACTGGGTCGAGACCCTGCACCGCTGGTTCGACCACGAACTCCTCGGCTACGACAACGGCATCGACCGCGAGCCGATGGCCGACATCGAACGCCACCCCGACCAGTGGGCGACCTCGAAGGTCTGGCCGCCGCGCGGCACCGACACCACCACCCTGCGCCCGGCCAAGGGCACCGAGGCGGGCGTCGGCACCCTCGGCCTGAGCAAGGGCAAGGGCACCGAGACCTTCACCGACGACCCACAGCACAGCGAGACCGACTGGGCCGCGCACATCGACCGGTCCACCCCCGACAAGGCGGGCTTCGTGACCAAGCCGCTCGCCCGCGACCTGCGTCTGTCCGGCTCCTCCGAGGTCACCGTCACCGCCACCCCGACCACCTCGACGGCCCACCTCTCCGCCGTTCTGGTCGACCTCGGCCCCGACACCATCCGCGACTACGCGGTGAGCGGCGAGGGCATCAGCACCCTCACCGACCGCACCTGCTGGGGCGTCAGCACCACGGGTGACAGCGCCTGCTTCAAGGAGACGAAGGCCAGGACCACCGACGTCGACTACACCGTCGTCAGCCGCGGCTGGGCGGACCTCGGCAACCACGCCTCGGATCTGACGGGCCGACCGCTCACCCCGGGCAAGCCGTACACGATCACCCTCGACCTGGCGGCGACCGACCACGTCGTCCCGGCCGGCCACCGCCTCGCCCTGATCATCGCGGGCACGGACAAGGACCTGATCGATCCACCGTCGACCAAGCCGACGCTCACCCTCGACCTCTCCCGTACGAAGGCACGCGTCCCGCTGGTCGGCGGCGCCCCGGCCTTCGCTCGCGCCACGGCCGACGCGCCGTCAGCCGCCCCCGCGGCGGGGCTCCTCGACGGCGTGACGACCGCACCGCGCCCCGCTCACCGCATCCCGGAGGCAGGCCAGTGACCCGCATCCGAACCCTCACCGTGACCGCGGCGGCCCTCGCCGCGTCCCTCGTGTCCATACCCGCCCAGGCCGCCGACGCCCCGCCCCGCACCGGCTTCGAGGAGTCCAACGGCGCCCGCTGGACCAGCCGGCCCGAGGAGCAGCGGTTCCTCGCCGCAGTCGACAAGGCGAGCGACCGGGTGTCCGTCGCCGATATCGGGACGACGAAACAGGGCCGCCCACTCCAGCTCGTCCGCATCGGCACCCGGCCCACCCCGAACAAGGTGCTGCTCGTGTGCAGCCAGCACGGCGACGAACCCTCCGGCCGCGAGGCCTGTCTGTCCACGGTCCGCGACCTGGCCCACGCCAAGGACCCGCAGACCCTGCGCTTCCTGGAGCGCACCACCCTGCTCGTCGTACCCACCGCCAACCCCGACGGCCGGGCCGCCGACACCCGCGGCAACAGCGACGGGGTGGACATCAACCGCGACCACATCACGCTGGCGACCGCCGAAGGGCGTGCCATGGCCGCGGTCATCCGCGACCAGCGCCCCGACGTCATCTACGACCTGCACGAGTACGGCGCCACACCGCCGTACTACGACAAGGACCTGTTCGACCTGTGGCCGCGCAACCTCAACACCGACACGCATGTCCACGACGCCGCGCAGTCCCTGTCCCAGTCGTATGTGCGGCCCGCCGCTACGAACGCCGGCTACTCGACCGGTACGTACGGCATCTGGACCGATCCGGAGACGGGCGACCCGATCCGGCAGGTCGCCGGTGACGGCCAGGAGCGCATCCTGCGGAACATGTCCGGCGTCAAGCACTCGGTGGGCCTGCTCATCGAGAGCCGCGTCGACCCGCTCACCGACGCGGAGAAGGCGGACGAGGCCTTCAACAACCGGCGCCGGGTGCACTCCCAACTCGCCGCGCTGAAGGGCCTGTTCGACTTCACCGACGCCCGGCGCGGCCAGGTCGAGGCGGCGACCGGCCTGGCCCGTCTCACGGGCTACGCCGACACCGGCCCGGTCTACCTCGGCGGCGCCGACAACGACCCGCCCGAACCGGCCGAGGTGATCCAGGACCCGCCCTGCGGCTACCGGCTCACCGCGGAGCAGTACGCGCGGGTGAAGGACGAACTCGCCCTGCACGGGGTGCGGACCCACGGCACCTACGTCCCGCTCCGCCAGTCACTACGCGCGCTCGTCCCGCTGCTCCTCGACGAACGCGCTCCGTACCACCTCGCGGCAGGTGAGCCCGACACCGACTGCTGAAGCGGCTGCGATCGGCGGGATCTGTGGTAGGTCCTGGGAAACGACGTGGATACCGGCGTACCCACCGTTTCCAGGGGAAGGTGCCGCAGATGACTGACGATCTGAAGCAGAGGGGTGGCGGCCCGGAACATCCAGCGGATGCTTCCGGCCGCCACACCGACCAAGTCGTGTTCGGGGTCACCGCCGCCATCACGGTGGCCTTCGTGATCTGGGGCTGGGCGGCCACGGACTCGCTGGAGAGCGTGTCCACGAAGATGCTCAACGGCCTGATCCACAACGGCGGCTGGGCCTTCATGCTGGCCGCCTCGGGCTTCGTGGTCTTCGCGTTGTGGCTCGCCATCAGCCGCTACGGCCGTATCCACCTCGGCGCCGAGGGCGAGGAGCCCGAGTTCAAGACGGTGTCCTGGGTCGCGATGATGTTCAGCGCCGGCATGGGCATCGGCCTGATGTTCTACGGCGTGAGCGAGCCGCTCGCGCACTACACGACCCCGCCACCGGGCACGAACCCCGCCAACTCCGGCGAACGCATGGAGACGGCGATGGCCACCACCCTCTTCCACTGGACGCTGCACCCCTGGGCGATCTACGCGGTGGTCGGGCTCGGCATCGCCTACAGCACCTTCCGCAAACGCCGGCGCCAGACCATCAGCGCGGTCTTCACCCCGCTGATCGGGGAGAAGCACGCGAACGGCACCGCGGGCCGGGTGATCGACATCCTCGCGATCATCGCCACCGTCTTCGGCTCCGCGGCCTCCCTGGGCCTCGGCGCGCTCCAGATCGGCTCCGGTTTCCAGGAACTGGACTGGATGGACGACGTGAGCACCGGTCTGCTCGTCGCGATCATCGCCGTACTGACCCTTGCCTTCGTCGCCTCGGCCATCTCCGGCATCGAGCGGGGCATCCAGTGGCTGTCCAACATCAACATGGTGCTGGCCCTGGTCCTCGCGGTCTTCGTGTTCATCGCGGGCCCCACGATCATCGTCCTCGACCTGCTGCCCACCTCGGTCTTCGCCTACCTCGGCGACCTGCCCCAGCTCGCCGGCCGCACCGAGGCCAGCGGCGGCGAGGGCGTCGCGGACTGGCTCGGCAGCTGGACCGTCTTCTACTGGGCCTGGTGGATCTCCTGGACGCCCTTCGTCGGCATGTTCATCGCCCGCATCAGCCGGGGCCGCACCATCCGGCAGTTCGTCGGCGGCGTCATCCTCGTGCCCAGCACCGTCAGCCTCGTCTGGTTCGCGATCTTCGGCGGTACGGCGATGAAGGTGAAGGAAGGCGGCGGGCTCGGCGGCGAGGACACCCCCGAGGGCCAGCTCTTCGGCCTCCTCCAGGAGTACCCCGTCCCCACCGCCACCAGCCTGCTCGTGATGATCCTGGTCGGCATCTTCTTCGTGTCGGGAGCCGACGCCGCCTCCATCGTGATGGGCACGCTCTCCCAGAAGGGCGCCCTGGAACCCGGCCGCTTCGTCGTCGTGTTCTGGGGTGTGGTGACCGGAGCGGTCGCCGCCATCATGCTGCTGGTCGGCAGCGGCCAGGGCGACGCGCTCACCGGCCTGCAGAACCTCACGATCCTGGCCGCCGCGCCCTTCGTCCTGGTGATGATCGGGGCGTGCGTCGCCCTCATGCGCGACCTGCGCCGGGACCCGGTCATCGTGCGCGGCGAGATGGGCTCCGAGGCCGTCGAACTCGCCGTGATCGAAGGCCACAAGAAGTACGACGGCGAATTCGAGATCAGGATCGGACCGGGCGCCGGCACCGAGGCGGAGGGCGACCCGCTCGGCCACGACCACGCCTGAGCTTCGGTCATCTGTTCGCCGGCCAGGGCGGGACGTAGCGGAATATGTCATGCCGCGCTCATATCGGTCCCGCTCTGGGGATACTCACAGCATGTCTGCCGAGTACGCGACCTTCGGCCTGGCACCGGCGATGCGTGCCGGTGGCGTCCTCGCCAACGGTGACTACCAGGTGCACCGGGACTTCGTGGACTTCATCGTCGACGGACGCCCGCTGCTGTTCCAGCTGTCCGACCTCGACGCCGTCTCCCCGCTCGCCTCCGACGTCCCGCCCGCCATCTTCACCGCACAGGTCCGCAGCCTGCTCCTGGAAGCGGAAGCCCCGCTTCCAGGAGGCCGGTATGTCATCTACGGCTGCCCCGAGTGCGCCGACCTCGCCTGCGGCGCCGTCACCGCGGTCATCGACAAGGAGGGTGACGACTACATCTGGCGTGACTTCGCCTGGCAGACCGACGAACACGCCGACCTGGAGCTCAACGGCTACCACGGCATCGGGCCCTTCCGCTTCCACGGCACCGGGTACCGCGCGGCGCTGGGCTCCCTGCTCGGCCACGACGCCGATCCCCCACGCCGCCGGGTGCTCCTCATCGGCGCCCGCGTCGCCCTCCTGGCCAAGCTCGCCGCCGCGCTGCGCACCATCGGCGTCGGCGCCGAGATCACCGACGACGTCGACGGCGTCCTCGCCGACGAGCTGCGCACCTACGGCGCCGTCGCCTTCGGCCGCGGGGTCGGCGAGGACCAGCGTGCCGCCGTACGCCGCGCCTTCGACGAAGCCGGAGTCGATGTGACGTACGTCGACGGTCTCGCGCCGATCGTGCCGCTGCTGGTGGCGCAGATCGAACACGCCCTGGACCGCAGCCCGACCGAACAGCGCCGGCTGACCCGGCTGGTCGCCGCCGACGGCGAGGCGGGCGTCGAGGTCACCTCGCCCTGCCGGGTGCGCCTGACCGCGTACCGCCTCGACCGCCTGTACCGCACCCACACCCACGAGGTCTTCGACGGCATCCTGGAGGCGGGCCGCCATCGCATCGCGCTGGACGCGAAGGCGGTGAAGGGGGAGTCGTTCGTGGTGGCGCGGACTTCGGGGAGTGTGCTGGTGGAGCCGATGGCACGGTGATGACGGAGACTCCCGTGCCCGTGGCGGCGATGGCAGGCCGAACGGAGGTGCTCGCGACCTGGTACGGCCACTAGGATCGCCCTCTGTGACTGCCACCCTCGTCGTCAAGAACCTCGCCGCCGGCCACGGCGACCGTTCCCTGTTCAGCGGGCTCGACCTCGTCGTGGCCCCCGGAGACGTGATCGGCCTGGTCGGGGCGAACGGCGCGGGCAAGTCCACGCTGCTGCGCCTGCTCGCCGGGCTGATCGCGCCCGAGGAGGGCGAGCTGCGACTGTCCCCGCCGACGGCGACCGTCGGTCACCTCCCGCAGGAGCCCGAGCGGCGCCCCGGCGAGACCGTACGGGAGTTCCTGGCCCGCCGTACCGGAGTCGCCGAGGCCCAGCGGGTGATGGACGACGCGACACAGGCCCTCGTCGACGGGGCACCGGGCGCGGACGACGCCTACGCGACCAGCCTGGAGCGCTGGCTGGACCTGGGCGGCGCCGACCTCGACGAGCGAGCGGAGGAGATCGCCGACTCGCTCGGCCTGGCCGTGGACCTGGACCAGCCGATGACGTCCCTGTCCGGCGGACAGGCGGCCCGCGCCGGACTGGCCTCCCTGCTGCTCTCGCGCTACGACGTGTTCCTGCTGGACGAGCCGACGAACGACCTGGACCTCGACGGCCTGGAGCGCCTGGAACGCTTCGTCGGCGGCCTGCGCGCCGGCACCGTCGTCGTCAGCCACGACCGCGAGTTCCTCACCCGCACGGTCACCAAGGTCCTCGAACTCGACCTCGCCCAGCAGCAGATCAATCTGTACGGCGGCGGGTACCAGGCCTATCTGGAGGAGCGCGAGGTGGCCCGCCGGCACGCCCGCGACGACTACGAGGAGTACGCCGACAAGAAGTCCGCCCTCCAGGACCGCGCGCAGATGCAGCGCTCCTGGATGGACAAGGGCGTCAAGAACGCCCGCCGCAAGGCGAGCAACGACAACGACAAGATCGGCCGCAAGTTCCGCAGCGAGGCCAGCGAGAAGCAGGCCGCGAAGGCCCGTCAGACCCAGCGCATGATCGAGCGCCTGGACGTCGTCGAGGAACCGCGCAAGGAGTGGGAACTGCGCATGGAGATCGGCTCGGCGCCCCGCTCGGGCGCGGTGGTGTCGACCCTGCGGGACGCGGAGGTCCGACGCGGCGACTTCACCCTCGGCCCGGTGTCCCTCCAGATCGACTGGGCCGACCGCGTGGCCGTCACCGGCGCCAACGGCGCGGGCAAGTCCACGCTGCTGGGCGCCCTGCTGGGCCGCGTCCCGCTGAGCGGGGGCCAGGCAACGCTCGGCTCCGGCGTCCTGATCGGAGAGGTCGACCAGGCCCGCAAGCTGTTCCACGGCGAGGAATCCCTGCTGGACGCCTTCTGCGCGGCCGTCCCGGACACCGAACCGGCCGAAGTCCGCACCCTCCTGGCCAAGTTCGGCCTGAAGGCGGACCACGTCCTGCGCTCCGCCGCAACCCTCTCCCCGGGCGAACGCACCCGCGCCGCCCTCGCTCTCCTCCAGGGCAGGGGCGTCAACCTCCTGGTCCTGGACGAGCCCACCAACCACCTCGACCTGCCGGCCATCGAGCAACTGGAGTCGGCCCTGGACTCCTACGAGGGCACCCTCCTCCTGGTCACCCACGACCGGCGCATGCTCGACGCGGTGCACGTCACCCGCCGCCTGGAGGTCGCGGACGGCAAGGTCACCGAACGCTAGGCGCGCCGGGCAGACTCGGGCTCACGCGATCCGCCGCGCCAGCCCCGGGTAGTCGACGACGAGGCCGTCCTCGTCGAACTCGATGTCCCTGCGGAAGTCGCCGGAGACAAAGCGAACCCGGCCGGTACCGAGATGCGTGTACGTCTGCCGGGAGGCGACGACGGTCAGCTCCGGCACCGACACCCATGCCATCAGGAACTCCCGTTCCCCGGGCGCCCGATGGAGCCCGTGTCGCAGCACCGGCATCGTGTTGGTGAGCGGGCACAGGCCGAGATCGCAGTCCAGGGCGCCGTCGACCTCGGGCAGATGCGCACCGTAGGCCGTCCACCGCCCCGCCCCGTCGTGCCGTAGATCCAGCGTGCGCACTCCGGCCGCGGACTCCGCGGTGACATGCAGCCGACGCGTCACGAAGGCGTCGGCCGTGTCGAGTTCGTACGAGATCCAGTACGGCTCCGGATCCGTACCGACCGCTCGGCCTCGCCCCCGCAGGGCGTCGCCGTCGAGCTCGGTCCAGGCGGTCTCGATGCCCTTGCTCCCGGACACTTCCCAGGTGATGACTCGCGACGTCGGCATGCCGCCACCCTAGGGGCGAAGCGGGCCCGGACCCTCCGAGTCGTACCGGAGGGTCCGGGCCCGCGTGTCTCGTTGTCGACGGCCCTTGTCGGGGTCGGCTCAGCGCTTGCGCTGCTTCGGGTCCACCAGACCCGCCCGCCGCAGTGCGTCGGCCATCGCGCTGTTGGCCGGCGGCGGTGCCTGACGCGAACCGCCGCCACCACCGCCACGGCCCTGCCGCTGCTGCGGCGGACGCCCGCCGCGCTGCCGGCGCTCGCCGCCGCCCCCGCCCTGCTGGCCGCCCTGCGCGGCGGCCTCGTCGTCGAGCCGCAGCGTCAGGGAGATCCGCTTGCGCGGGATGTCGACGTCGAGGACCTTCACCTTGACGATGTCACCGGGCTTCACCACGTCGCGCGGGTCCTTGACGAAGGTCTTCGACATCGCGGAGACATGGACCAGCCCGTCCTGGTGGACACCGACGTCCACGAACGCGCCGAACGCCGCCACGTTCGTCACGACGCCCTCCAGGACCATGCCCGACGCCAGGTCGGAGATCTTCTCGACGCCCTCCTTGAAGGTGGCCGTCTTGAAGGCGGGACGAGGGTCGCGGCCCGGCTTCTCCAGCTCCTTCAGGATGTCCGTGACGGTCGGCAGACCGAATGTCTCGTCCACGAAGTCGTCCGGCTTCAGGGAGCGCAGCACGCTCGTGTTGCCGACGAGCGAGGCCACCTCCTGGCCCGACGTCTTCACCATCCGCCGGACGACCGGATAGGCCTCCGGGTGCACGCTGGACGCGTCCAGCGGGTCGTCGCCGCCGCGGATGCGCAGGAAGCCCGCGCACTGCTCGTAGGCCTTCGGGCCGAGCCGCGCGACGTTCTTCAGCTGCGAGCGGGACGTGAACGGGCCGTTGGCGTCCCGGTGGGACACGATGTTCTCGGCGAGGCCGGAGGTGATGCCGGAGACGCGCGCGAGCAGCGGCGCGGAGGCGGTGTTGACGTCGACACCGACGCCGTTCACACAGTCCTCGACCACCGCGTCCAGCGAGCGCGACAGCTTCACCTCGGACAGGTCGTGCTGGTACTGGCCGACGCCGATCGACTTCGGGTCGATCTTCACCAGCTCGGCCAGCGGGTCCTGCAGGCGGCGGGCGATCGACACCGCGCCGCGCAGCGACACGTCCATGTCGGGCAGCTCCTGCGAGGCGAAGGCGGAGGCCGAGTACACGGAGGCGCCGGCCTCGGACACCATCACCTTGGTGAGCTTCAACTCCGGGTGCTTGGTGATGAGTTCACCGGCGAGCTTGTCGGTCTCGCGGGACGCCGTGCCGTTGCCGATCGCGACCAGGTCGACCGAGTGGTCCTTCGCCAGCCGGGCCAGCTTGGCGATCGCCTCGTCCCACTTGTTCGCCGGGACGTGCGGATAGATGACATCGGTGGCGACGACCTTGCCGGTGGCGTCGACCACCGCGACCTTCACACCCGTACGGAACCCGGGGTCCAGGCCGAGCGTCGCGCGTGTGCCGGCCGGCGCGGCGAGCAGCAGGTCGCGCAGGTTGGCCGCGAAGACGCCCACGGCCTCGTCCTCGGCGGCCGTGCGCAGGCGCAGCCGCAGGTCGATGCCGAGGTGGACGAGGATGCGGGTGCGCCAGGCCCACCGGACCGTGTCCGTCAGCCACTTGTCGGCGGGGCGGCCGCGGTCGGCGATCTGGAACTTGTGGGCGACGATCCCCTCGTAGGAGGACGGGCCGTCCACCGGCTCCTCCGGCTCCAGGACGAGGTCGAGGACCTCCTCCTTCTCGCCGCGCAGCATCGCCAGGATCCGGTGCGAGGGGAGCTCGGTGAACGGCTCGGCGAAGTCGAAGTAGTCGGCGAACTTCGCGCCCGCCTCCTCCTTGCCCTCGCGCACCTTGGCGGCCAGCCGGCCGCGCACCCACATGCGCTCACGCAGCTCGCCGATCAGGTCGGCGTCCTCCGAGAACCGCTCCGTGAGGATCGCGCGGGCGCCCTCCAGGGCGGCCTGCGGATCGGCCACGCCCTTGTCGGCGTCCACGAACGCGGCGGCAGCGGCGAGCGGATCGGTGCCCGGGTCACCGAGCAGCCCCTCGGCGAGCGGCTCAAGACCCGCCTCGCGGGCGATCTGCGCCTTGGTCCGGCGCTTGGGCTTGTACGGCAGATAGATGTCCTCGAGCCGCGCCTTGGTCTCGGCGCCGCGGATCTGAGCCTGAAGCTCCTCGGTCAGCTTGCCCTGCTCACGCACCGAGTCGAGGATCGCCGCCCGCCGCTCCTCCAGCTCGCGCAGATAGCGCAGCCGCTCCTCGAGCGTGCGCAGCTGCGCGTCGTCGAGCATCTCGGTCGCTTCCTTGCGGTACCGGGCGATGAAGGGCACCGTCGAACCGCCGTCGAGCAGCTCCACGGCAGCCTTCACCTGCCGCTCCCGTACGCCGAGTTCCGCGGCGATCCTGCCTTCGATGGACCCTACGAGGGGTGTCGTCACGATCCCGTCCCGCCTTCTCACTGAGGTTGCGCGGCAATTGTGGCAGGTGACACCGACAACCGGGGATCAGGGCGGCCCCCCGGCCCGTCGCGGCGGTACGGAATCAGACCCGGCGGCTGCGTGTGCTGCTCGACGCGCCGCCGAACAGCCTGGCGAGCGCCCGGAAGGGCAACGTCACCACAGTGGCGATCGCGCCACCGATCTGCCGCAGAACATCTGCGATTGCACGGAACACGTGTTTCACCCTTTCCTCTCCCGGCCACAAGGGCCGACTGAGGTTCCGGGTACCGCGGTCCGGGCCCGCCATGCATCGCGGGCCCTTCGCAGGGGGTGCGGTGGATCTCAGGCCTTGCCGAGCAGATCCGCCGGGAACGCCCCCGCCGCCACCGCGGCCCGCGCGAATCCGGCACCGAGCTCCGTCAGCCGGGCGACTCCCTCCGTCCCGAGGTGCTCGTACGGCGCCCGGTCCAGGCGGTCCGTCTCGGCCTCCATCTCGTCGCGCAGGGCGGCACCCTTCGCCGTGAGGTCGCCCGAGCCGTCCAGGAGACCGCGCCCACGCAGCCGTTCGCAGGCCGCGTCCCAGTCCTCCTGGGCCCAGCCGCGCGTGGAGAAAACCCACTTCGGGGTCATGCCCTTGCCGGTCGCGGTGTGGGTCACCACCGCCTCGAGACCGTCGAGCCCCGCGGCCATCAGCACGGTGAGATGCCCGTCACCGCGGTGCTCGCGCAGCAGCGTCGTGGCGTGGAAGTACGCCAGGTGCGGCTCCTCGGGGACCGGCAGGTCCGCATGTGCCGAGTACAGCGGCCGGCCGCTGCGCGAACAGGCCTCGGTCGCCCGGAGCGCGAGCTGTGCGGCCTCCGCCATCTCCGCGGACGTCACCGCCTCCTCGCCGAGCAGCCGCCGCAGCGCCGCGTCGACCGCACGCGCGCGTGCCGCCAGCACGTCCTCGGGCGAGGCGATCGCCCAGACCGCGGGGACGTGCCGGGCGACCAGCTCGTGCTTGTAGTTGTAGAACGTCGCCGTCACCGCTCCCGCGCCCACCGGACCCAGCGCGGCGGCTCGTACCGCGAAGTTGACCGCCCTGGGGTGCGTGATCCCGACAGCGGCCAGTTCCCTGCCCAGCTCGGGTGCGAAGTAGGACGTCGAGTGCAGGGAGTTGAGCATGTTGTGGCAGCGGCGGCCGGCACGGGGCTCAAGGGCGGCAGTAGTCATGCCCGGCAGGTTACCAACCGCTTGGTACGCCGCCCATGCCCTTGCGGGCCATGGCAGGAAAGGTGGGGAGCTCGTCATTGCGGTCGTCCCGGCGGCCTCGAAGAATCGGAGCATGGCGCAGCGAACCGTTCTCTTCGTACTCTTCGACGCGGTGCAGAGCCTCGATGTCACCGGGCCGCTGGAGGTCTTCACGGGGGCCGAGGCGCACGCTCCGGGCACGTATCGCATCCGCACGGCCTCCCTGGACGGCGCTCCCGTACGCACCTCCAGCGGCCTGACCGTCGTACCGGACCGGGCCCTGGGCGACGGGCCCGCCGCGCACACCCTCGTCGTCCCGGGCGGCCAGGGCACCCGCACCCCGGACCCCGACCTGGTCGAGTGGCTGCGTGAGCACGGTCCGCGTGCCGAGCGACTGGTCTCCGTCTGCACCGGAGCGATCCTGCTCGCCGCGGCCGGCCTGCTGGACGGCCGCCGCGCCACGACCCACTGGGCGTACTGCGACAAGCTCGCCCGCGACCACCCGGCCGTCGAGGTCGACCCGGACCCGATCTATGTGCGCGACGGACATGTCGCCACCTCCGCCGGTGTGACCTCGGGCATCGACCTCGCCCTCGCCCTGGTCGAGGAGGACCTGGGCCGGGACGTGGCCCTCGGTATCGCCCGCCACCTGGTCGTCTTCCTGCGCCGACCCGGGAACCAGGCCCAGTTCAGCGCCCAGCTCGCCGCCCAGACCGCCCAGCGCGAGCCCCTGAGGGAAGTCCAGCGCTGGATCACCGAGCACCCCGACGCCGACCTGACCGTCGAGGCGCTCGCCGCCCGCGCGAGCCTCTCCCCGCGCCACTTCGCCCGTGCCTTCCAGACCGAGACCGGCATGACCCCCGGCCGCTACGTCGACCGGATCCGCCTCGAACACGCCCGGCGCCTCCTGGAGGACACCACCGACGGCGTCGAGGAGATCTCCCGGGCCAGCGGCTACGGCACTCCGGAGGCCATGCGGCGCGCCTTCGTCAAGGCACTCGGGGCGGCCCCGGCCGAGTACCGCCGCCGCTTCCGCCCCGCACCGGTCCGCTGACCGGACGACCGACCGGAACACGGAAGACCGACCGGGACACAGAAGACCGACCTGAAAGGAAGCCCATGCAGATCGCGATGGTCCTCTACGACCGCTTCACCGCCCTCGACATCGTGGGACCCTACGAGGCCCTGAGCCGCATCCCGGACGCGCGCGTCGACTTCGTAGCCGAGACCGCGGGACCCGTGCGCGCCGACACGGGGTTCCTGGCCCTCATGGCGGACAGAACCCTGGCCGACGTACCGCATCCCGACATCGTGGTGGTGCCCGGCGGGCCCGGAACCTTCGCCCAGATCGAGAACGAGGTCCTTCTGGACTGGCTCAGGACCGCCGACATCACGAGCACCTGGACGACCTCCGTGTGCAGCGGCTCGCTGCTGCTGGCCGCCGCGGGCCTCCTCGACGGCCGCCGCGCCACGACCCACTGGCTCACCCTGGACTTCCTGCCGCAGTACGGCGCCGAGCCCACGGGCGAGCGGGTCGTGTCCGACGGCAAGTACATCACCGCCGCCGGGGTCTCCTCCGGTATCGACATGGGTCTGACCCTGGTCGGGAAGATCGCCGGCGACGAACACGCACAGGCCGTACAGCTGCTGACCGAGTACGATCCGCAGCCGCCCTACGACGCCGGATCCCCGCAGAAGGCGCCCGCGCACCTGGTCGAGGAGTTCCGCACCAACAGCCGCTTCAGTCTGACGTAGGTACGTTCCAGGTGAAGCGCGGCTGCCTGCGCTCCAGGAACGCGGCGACCCCCTCCGCGGTGTCGCCGCTTCCGCGCGCCTGCTCCGCCCAGTGATCGTCACGGTCGGCGCGTCCGTTCGCGAACTCCTTCGCCGCGGCCTGCGTCAGCTGTGAGCGCGACGCCAGGATCCGGGTGAACTCCGTGACCCGCTTGCCGAGTTCGCCCTCGGGCAGCACCTCGTCCACCAGCCCCGTACGCAGCGCCCGCTCCGCGTCGATCAACTCGCCCGAGAACAGCAGGTACTTGGCGGCCGCCGGTCCCACCAGCGACACCAACCGCCGCGTGGAGGACGCCCCATACACGATCCCGAGCTTCGCCGGCGTCACCCCGAACAGCGACCCCTCCTCGGCGAACCGCAGATCGCAGGCCGCCGCCAGCTGCGACCCGCCACCCACACAGTGCCCCCGGACCGCCGCCAGCGTCGGCTTCGGGAAGGCGGCCAGCGCCTCCTCGGCGGCCACGGCCAGCGACTGCGCCTCCTGCGGCGACCCCTGGAGCGTGGAGATGTCGGCGCCCGCGCAGAACGTCCCGCCCTCGCCGGTCAGCACCAGCACCCGTACGGCGGGATCGGCGGCCAGCGTCTCCAGCAGCGGCGGCAGCGCGCGCCACATCGCGGCCGTCATGGCGTTGCGCTTGGCCGGATGGTGTATGACGACGGTGGCGACCGAGTCGGTGACACCGTGCAGCAGCTGGGGCTCCATGCGGCGGATGCTATCCGCTCGCGCCGAACGGCCGATCAGGAAGGTCCGCGTGATCGATGACGACGGCGCCCGTACAACCCGAATAGTTCGCCAAGTCGGCACGAGCGGGCACAGGACCGGTCTCACAACTGACCGTGTCATACGCCAACGATCAGAATCGCTCGATACCAGCTGACTTCTGTTCAGTTCTACGGCCCGGACCTGCGCGTTACCAACACTCGACATGTGGTGACAATCGAGCGCGAGGGTGGCGACCGGACGATGGAGAACCACGGGCGCGGGTCCGGCCCACGCCCAGCAGGCGGCGCGGACGAGTCCGTCGATCCACGGCCGCCGAGTCCACTGCCTTACGAGGGGGTCTGGCGGTTCACCGCCCCCGCCGTCGACGCGTCGGTCCCGCAGGCCCGGCACGCCGTCCGGGACCTGCTGTACCGCCAGGGCGTGCCGGTCTCGGACGACCTGGTGCAGGGCGTGCTGCTGATCGTGTCGGAGCTGGTGACGAACGCCGTACGGCACGCGGCGCTGCTGTCGCCGATGCTCGCCGTGGAGGTCGCCGTCGGGGCCGAGTGGCTGCGGGTGTCCGTGGAGGACAACCACCCCTACCGCCCCACCGCCCTGGAGGCCGACCACGGCCAGACCGGCGGCCGGGGGCTGCTCCTGGTGCGCGAGATCGCCAGGGAGGCGGGCGGTGTGTGCGACGTCGAGCACACGGCGAGCGGGGGCAAGGTGATCTGGGCCGCCGTCCCGCTCAAATCCGTGCACGTGCCGTAGGGCACGTCCGGCGGAGCGGGCCCGGGCCCGTCACCAGCCGGCCGACGGGCCCGTCAGCTCCCGCACGGCGGGACGTGCGGCGTCCAGCACGGTCATGAACCAGGACGAGAAGGTGTCCTTCGCGTGCCGCTCGGCCAGCTCGGCCGGGGTCACGAACGCCGTCTCGCCGACCTCCTCCGGGTCCGGCCGCAGCGGCGACTGCACCATGCCGACGAAGAGGTGGTTGTACTCCTGCTCCACCAGGCCCGAGTCCGGGTCCGGATGGTTGTAGCGGACCGTGCCCGCCTCGGCGAGCAGCGACGGGGAGACACCGAGCTCCTCGTACGTCCGCCGGGCCGCGGCCGCGAAGGGGGCCTCACCGGGGTAGGGATGGCCGCAGCAGGTGTTGGACCAGACGCCGGGGGAGTGGTACTTGCCGAGGGCACGCTGCTGGAGCAGCAGCCGACCCTGCTCGTCGAAGAGGAACACGGAGAACGCCCGGTGCAGCTGTCCCGGCGGCTGGTGGGCGGCGAGCTTCTCAGCGGTGCCGATCGTCACACCGTTCTCGTCGACGAGTTCCAGCAAAATCGCGTCAGCGGTGCCGTTCGACGGACTGTGCGTCGTGGTGGCAGGTGTGATCGGCATACCCATCCTTCACATCGGTCTTGCGCCCCAAGTGTGCCGTACGAATCCGGCACTCCCGGCAGTTGATCGTGCCCGGCGCGGCGGGCGCGGAACCGTCGGCGGGAGGGCTGTGAGCATGAGGACGCCATGGACCACCGGATCGCTGCATTCCGTCCGTACTGACGTCTTATCGGACCGTACGGTTGTTTCATTGACGCCGGTCCGGCCCCCGCTTCAGTGGCAGAGCCGCGCCTCGTGCTCGGCGTGTCCGACCGGCTCCAGCTGGAACGTGCAGTGCTCCACGTCGAAGTGGTCGCCGAGGCAGCCCTGGAGCTCGTGCAGCATCTTCTCGTGGCCGATCGCGTTCAGGACGTCGGAGCGCACCACCACATGGGCGGACAGCACCGGCATGCCGGACGTGATCGTCCAGGCGTGCAGATCGTGGACGTCCTCGACCCCGTCCAGGGCGAGTACGTGGGCCCGCACCTGGTTCATGTCGACGTCCTTGGGGGCCGACTCCAGCAGGACGTCGAGGGTCTCGCGCAGCAGCTTGAGGGTGCGCGGCACGATCATCAGGCCGATCACCAGCGAGGCGATCGGGTCGGCGGCCTGCCAGCCGGTGGTCAGGATCACCGCCGCCGAGATCAGCACCGTGAGCGAGCCCAGTGTGTCCGCGGCCACCTCCAGGAACGCGGCGCGCACGTTCAGGCTCTCCTTCTGGCCCCGCATCAGCAGCGTCAGCGAGATCATGTTGGCGACCAGACCGATCGCACCGAACACGATCATCAGGCCGCCCTCGGTCGCCGCGGGCGTGAAGAACCGCTCGATCGCCTCGTACAGGACATAGCCGCCGACGCCCAGCAGAAGCAGACAGTTGGCGAGGGCGGCGAGGATCTCCGCGCGGGCGAAGCCGAAGGTGCGTGTCATGCTCGGCGGCCGGTTCGCGAAGTGGATCGCGAGCAGGGCCATGCCGAGACCCACCGCGTCCGTCGCCATGTGCGCGGCGTCCGCGACCAGGGCGAGCGAGTCCGCGACCACACCGCCGACGATCTGGACCACCATGACGCCGAGCGTGATCGACAGCGCGACGCGCAGCCTCCCGCGATACGCGGCGGCCGCCGTACCGGTCGTGGGCGCGTGCGCGTGCCCGTGATCGTGCCCAGCCCCCATGAAGCGCCGCCCTTCTGTCCGCGTCATCCGCCGGACGATCGGAATCTCCGTCCCGGGATCACAGTGAACTACGGGTGGGGGGTATCGGGCAACGCGGCACTGAACACCGTTGTCATGTGCCCTGACCTGCGGAAACGATCCGCAGGTCAGGGTGTTGCGCATGATCAGCGGCCGTGGTGCAGCTGCCAACCCCGCCATGCCGACTCGACCATCTCGCGTACCCCGCGCCGAGCCGTCCAGCCGAGTTCCTCGGCGGCCAGCGCGGCCGAGGCGACCGCGCGCGGGGCGTCCCCGGGGCGCCGGGGCTCGACGAGGGCGGGGCGGCGGTCGCCGGTCACCTCGGCGATGACCGTGATCAGCTCACGCACGGACACGCCCTCACCGCGGCCGATGTTGACGGTCAGATCACCGCTCGTACCGGGTTGCCCGAGCCGCCGGGCCGCCGCCACATGGGCCTCGGCGAGATCGGCGACATGGATGTAGTCACGGATACAGGTGCCGTCCGGCGTCGGATGGTCGTCGCCGAAGATCCGCGGGGCCTCGCCCCGGGTGAGCCGGTCGAAGACCATGGGGACGATGTTGAAGACGCCCGTGTCCGCCAGCTCGGGCGAGGCGGCGCCCGCGACGTTGAAATAGCGCAGACATACGGTGGAGATGTTGTGCGCCCGGCCCGCCGCCCGCACCAGCCATTCCCCGGCGAGCTTGCTCTCGCCGTACGGGTTCACCGGAGCGCACGGAGTGTCCTCCGTGATGAGATCCACATCAGGGTTGCCGTAGACGGCGGCGGACGACGAGAACACCAGCCGCTCGATCCCCGCCTCCGCGACCGCCTCCAGGAGCGTGGCGAGACCGCCCACGTTCTCCCGGTAGTAGCGCGTCGGCTGCGCCATGGACTCGCCGACCTGCTTGCGCGCGGCGAGATGCACCACACCCGTCACCGCGTGCTCGGCGAACACCCGCTTCAGCAGGTCACCGTCCAGGGAAGAGCCCTCGACCAGGGTGACGTCCACGGGCAGCCGCGTGGGAACGCCGGCCGAGAGGTCGTCCAGTACGAGGACCCGCTCCCCGGCGTCGGTCATCGCCCGCGCCACATGTGCCCCGATGTAGCCGGCTCCGCCTGTGATCAGCCATGTCATGGTCGCCCACCCTATGTCCCGCCTTCGACCCGGTACGCAATGTCGCCGATGCCCCGGTCTGGGGCCACGAGTTTGTGGGCGGACCCCGCAATCCCTGATGATGATCGTGGTGGGGCTCCGGGCAAACCACGTTGATCGCTTCGCCAAACGGCCGGTGAACGTTGGCTTCCGTTCATCCGATAGCCTCTGCCGACACGCCGCCCGGCCCGGCCCTCGGGCGGACGACGTCCCTTGACGACAGGGGCCCCGGCACGGGGCGCCCCGACCATGTACACGACCGGCGCGGGCGCGCCGGTACCCAGGGAGTGAGTTCGGTTGCCGACCGCCATCCTCACCGGTCAGCCGGTCCCCGGATCGTCGATCGAGGGCGATCTGCGATCCCTCGGCTACGACGTGCGGTCCGCCGACGACCCGGCCGACGCCGAGACGCTCCTCGCCCAGGTGCCCGGCGACCAGCGGGTCGCCGTGGTCGACGCCCGCTTCGTCGGCCACCCGCACGCGCTGCGCCTCGGCCTGACCGACCCCCGCTTCCCGCTGGCCGCGATCCCGGGCGCCGTGACCGCCCAGCCGGCCGGCCGCCAGGCCCTGACCCGTGCGATGGCCCGCGAGACCTCCGCGGGCGGCGGTTCCGCGGTGGCCGTGGACAGCCTCGCCGACCGTATCGTCACCGCCCTCGACGACGACGGCACCGACGTGCACCGCCCCGAACTCGGCAGCCTGGTCGCCGCCGTACCGGCCGACCCGCAGGCCCGCAACGAGGCGCGGCAGGCGGTCGCGGCCGTCGATGACGAGGCCATACGCCTGAAGTCGGCGGTCAAGTCCCGCGACGGCTTCTTCACGACCTTCTTCATCAGCCCGTACTCCCGCTACATCGCCCGCTGGTGCGCCCGCCGGGGCCTGACCCCCAACCAGGTCACCACCGCCTCCCTGCTCACCGCGCTCATCGCGGCGGGCTGCGCGGCCACCGGCACCCGAGGCGGCTTCATAGCGGCCGGCCTGCTGCTGATCTTCTCGTTCGTCCTGGACTGCACCGACGGCCAGCTCGCCCGCTACTCGCTCCAGTACTCCACGCTCGGCGCCTGGCTCGACGCCACCTTCGACCGGGCCAAGGAGTACGCCTACTACGCCGGCCTCGCCCTCGGCGCGGCCCGTGGCGGCGACGACGTCTGGGCGCTCGCCCTCGGCGCGATGGTTCTGCAGACCTGCCGGCACGTGGTCGACTTCTCCTTCAACGAGGCCAATCACGACGCCACCGCCAACACCAGCCCCACGGCCGCCCTCTCCGACAAGCTCGACAGCGTCGGCTGGACGGTGTGGGTGCGCCGGATGATCGTCCTGCCGATCGGCGAACGCTGGGCGATGATCGCGATCCTCACGGCGGCCACCACTCCTCGTATCACCTTCTACGCGCTGCTCATCGGCTGCGCCTTCGCCGCCACCTACACCACGGCAGGCCGTGTGCTGCGCTCGCTGACCCGCAGGGCCCGCCGCACCGACCGCGCCGCCGAGGCCCTGGCCGACCTCGCGGACTCCGGGCCGCTCGCGCAGGGCTTCGCGGAGGCGTTCAAGAACCCCGCTCGGCGGCTGCCCGGCTTCGCCGTCCCCGCCGTGGCCCTGCTCGGCGGCCTCGCGGTCGTCGGCACGGCCGCGCTCACCGACTTCGGCGGACCGTGGCCGGTCGTCGCCGCGCTGGTGTACGCCGTGACCTCGGGTCTCGCCGTCGCCCGGCCCCTCAAGGGCGCCCTCGACTGGCTGGTTCCGCCGTTCTTCCGGGCGGCCGAATACGGCACCGTCCTCGCCCTCGCGGTTAAAGCTGAGGTAAACGGAGCCCTTCCTGCGGCTTTCGGCCTGGTGGCCGCTGTCGCCTACCATCACTACGACACGGTGTACCGCATCCGCGGCGACGCCGGGGCGCCGCCGGCCTGGCTGGTTCGCGTCATCGGGGGGCATGAGGGACGGACGCTGCTCGTCACCGTCCTGGCCGCCGCGCTCGCCGTCTCGCAGTTCAAGGTCGCTCTCACGGCACTCGCCGTGACCGTCGCCCTCGTGGTGCTCGTCGAGAGCATCCGCTTCTGGGTGGCCGCTCATTTGGGCGGCGCACCCGCCGTACACGATGAAGGAGAACCCGCATGATCGGCCTCGTGCTGGCGGCCGGCGCCGGACGGCGTCTGCGCCCCTACACCGACAGCCTTCCCAAGGCTCTGGTGCCGGTGGGGCCCGCGGGCATAGAGGGCGAGCCCACGGTCCTGGACCTGACCCTCGGCAACTTCGCCGAGATCGGTCTGACCGAGGTCGCGGTCATCGTCGGCTACCGCAAGGAGGCCGTGTACGCGCGCAAGGAAGCCCTGGAGGCGAAGTACGGCCTCAAGCTCACCCTCATCGACAACGACAAGGCCGAGGAGTGGAACAACGCCTACTCCCTGTGGTGCGGGCGTGACGCCCTCAAGGACGGTGTGATCCTCGCCAACGGCGACACCGTCCACCCGGTCTCCGTCGAGAAGACGCTGCTCGCCGCCCGCGGCGAGGGCCGTCGCATCATCCTTGCCCTGGACACGGTCAAGGACCTGGCCGACGAGGAGATGAAGGTCGTCGTCGACCCCGCGAAGGGCATGACGAAGATCACCAAGCTGATGGACCCCGCCGAGGCCACCGGCGAGTACATCGGCGTGACCCTCATCGAGGGCGACGCCGCCCCCGAGCTGGCCGACGCCCTCAAGGCGGTGTGGGAGACCGACCCGCAGCAGTTCTACGAGCACGGCTACCAGGAACTCGTGAACCGCGGCTTCCGCATCGACGTGGCGCCGATCGGTGACGTCAAGTGGGTGGAGATCGACAACCACGACGATCTCGCCCGCGGACGGGAGATCGCATGCCAGTACTGACCCGGCTGATTCCCTCGCCGGTCGTCGTCGACATCCGCCCGGGTGCCCTCGACGACCTGGCCGGTGTCCTCGCCGACGAGCGCATCTCGCACTCCGGCAAGCTCGCCGTCGCCGTCAGCAACGGTTCCGGCTCCAAGCTCAGGGAGCGGCTCGCTCCCGCGCTGCCCGGCGCCACCTGGTACGAGGTCGGCGGCGGCACCCTCGACGACGCGGTCCGGCTGGCCGGTGCCATAAGGGCCGGCCACTACGACGCCGTCGTCGGGCTCGGCGGCGGCAAGATCATCGACTGCGCCAAGTTCGCCGCGGCGCGCGTCGGCCTGCCCCTGGTCGCCGTACCGACGAACCTCGCGCACGACGGCCTGTGCTCGCCGGTCGCCACCCTCGACAACGACGCCGGGCGCGGCTCCTACGGTGTGCCGAACCCGATCGCGGTCGTGATCGACCTGGACGTGATCCACGAGGCCCCGGCCCGCTTCGTCCGTGCCGGCATCGGCGACGCCATCTCCAACATCTCCGCGATCGCGGACTGGGAGCTGGCGAACCGCGTCAAGGGGGAGAAGATCGACGGCCTCGCCGCCGCGATCGCCCGGCAGGCGGGTGAGGCGGTCCTGCGGCACCCCGGCGGTATAGGGGACACCGACTTCCTGCAGGTGCTGGCCGAGGCGCTGGTGCTCAGCGGTATCGCCATGTCGGTGTCGGGCGACTCCCGCCCCTGCTCCGGCGCGTGCCATGAGATCAACCACGCCTTCGACCTGCTGTACCCGAGGCGCGCCGCCGCCCATGGCGAGCAGTGCGGACTGGGTGCGGCCTTTGCGATGTACCTGCGCGGAGCCCACGAGGAGTCGGCCTACATGGCCGAGGTGCTGCGTCGGCACGGGCTGCCGGTACTGCCGGAGGAGATCGGCTTCACGGACGACGAGTTCGTCCGCGCCGTCGAGTTCGCTCCGCAGACCCGGCCCGGCCGCTACACGATCCTCGAACACCTCGACCTGACAACCGACCAGATCAAGGACATCTACGCCGACTATGTCAAGGCCATCGGTAGCTGAACTCCGCCCCGTCGTTCACCCCGCGGGGGTGAAGGACCGGCGCAGCGGTGAGCACTGGATGGGACGCCTCTACATGCGTGAGGTGTCCCTGCGGGTCGACCGCTACCTGGTGAACACCAGGGTCACGCCCAACCAGCTCACGTACCTGATGACCGTCTGTGGTGTCCTCGCGGCCCCGGCACTTCTGGTGCCGGGGATCTGGGGGGCGGTGCTCGGCGTGGTCATGGTCCAGCTCTACCTGCTGCTGGACTGCGTCGACGGCGAGATCGCGCGCTGGAAGAAGCAGTACTCGCTGAACGGCGTCTACCTGGACCGCGTCGGCGCCTACCTCACCGACGCCGCCGTGCTCGTCGGCTTCGGCCTGCGCGCGGCCGACCTGTGGGGCAGTGGCCGTATCGACTGGCTGTGGGCCTTCCTCGGCACGCTGGCCGCGCTCGGCGCGATCCTGATCAAGGCCGAGACCGACCTCGTCGGCGTCGCCCGGCACCAGGCCGGCAAGCCGCCGGTCAAGGAGGCCGCCGCCGAGATGCGCTCCTCCGGCATGGCGCTGGCCCGCCGTGCCGCGGCCGCGCTCAAGTTCCACCGGCTTGTCCTCGGCATCGAGGCGTCCCTGCTGATCCTGGTCCTGGCGATCGCCGACCAAGTCCGCGGTGACCTGTTCTTCTCCCGGCTCGGCGTCGCGGTGCTCGCCGGCATCGCGCTGCTGCAGACCCTGCTGCACCTCGTGTCCATCCTCGCCTCGAGCAGGCTGAAGTGAACGGCCTGAAGGTCGGCGCGGTCGTCATCACCATGGGCAACCGTCCCGACGAGCTCCGCTCCCTCCTCGACTCGGTCGCCAAGCAGGACGGCGACCCGGTCGAGGTCGTCGTCGTCGGCAACGGCTCCCCGGTCCCCGAGGTCCCGGAAGGCGTGCGCACCGTCGAGCTGCCCGAGAACCTCGGCATCCCCGGCGGCCGCAACGCCGGCATCGAGGCCTTCGGCCCCAGCGGCCGGGACGTCGACATACTGCTCTTCCTCGACGACGACGGCCTCCTCGCCCTCCACGACACCGCCGAGCTGTGCCGCAACGCCTTCGCGACCGACCCAAGGCTCGGCATCGTCAGCTTCCGCGTCGCCGACCCGGACACGGGCGTCACCCAGCGCCGCCATGTGCCCCGGCTGCGGGCCTCCGACCCGATGCGCTCCTCCCGGGTCACCACCTTCCTCGGCGGCGCCAACGCCGTACGCACCAAGGTCTTCGCCGAAGTCGGCGGGCTGCCGGACGAATTCTTCTACGCACATGAGGAAACCGATCTGGCATGGCGGGCCCTCGACGCGGGCTGGATGATCGACTACCGGTCCGACATGGTGCTGTTCCACCCGACGACCGCGCCCTCGCGGCACGCGGTCTACCACCGCATGGTCGCCCGCAATCGCGTCTGGCTCGCCCGCCGCAACCTCCCCGCCCCCCTCGTCCCGGTCTATCTGGGCGTGTGGATGCTGCTCACCCTCGCCCGGCGCCCCTCCCGCCCCGCCCTGAGAGCATGGTTCGGTGGATTCAGGGAAGGGTGGACCACTCCGTGCGGTCCCCGCAGGCCCATGAAGTGGCGTACGGTGTGGCGGCTGACTCGACTGGGCCGACCTCCTGTCATCTGACAGGCTCGACCCTGAGAGCGACCAGGCCGTACCCCGGCCTCAGGCTCATGCCATGCCCGCACAGGCTGCGCATCTCGAAGACGAAAGTTTCAACCGGTGAGTGAGACAACGCACGACGGCTCCGTCGCGGTGAGCGCGCCGCCGTCGCCCGACGAGGGACTCACGGCGGCCCAGCTGGCCGCCAAGTACGGGCTGTCCGTGAGCGGCGCCCGGCCCTCGCTGTCCGAGTACGTCCGCCAGCTGTGGGACCGGCGGCACTTCATCCTCGCGTTCTCGCGGGCGAAGCTGACCGCCCAGTACAGCCAGGCGAAGCTCGGCCAGCTCTGGCAGGTGGCCACCCCGCTGCTGAACGCGGCCGTGTACTTCTTCATCTTCGGCCTGATCCTCGAGGCCGACCGGGGCATGCCCCGCGAGGTGTACATCCCGTTCCTGGTCACGGGCGTCTTCGTGTTCACCTTCACCCAGAGCTCGGTGATGGCGGGCGTACGCGCGATCTCCGGCAACCTCGGCCTGGTGCGGGCCCTGCACTTCCCGCGCGCCTCGCTGCCCATCTCCTTCGCGCTCCAGCAGCTCCAGCAGCTGCTGTTCTCGATGATCGTGCTGTTCGCCGTGGCGATCGGCTTCGGCAGCTATCCGAAGCTGAGCTGGGTGCTGATCCTGCCGGTGCTGGTCCTGCAGTTCCTGTTCAACACCGGACTCGCCCTGATCATGGCCCGCGCCGGCGCCAAGACCCCGGACCTGGCACAGCTCATGCCGTTCGTGATGCGTACGTGGATGTACGCGTCCGGCGTGATGTTCTCCATCCCGGTCATGCTGGCCAACAAGCCGCAGTGGATCGCCACCGTCCTGCAGTGGAACCCGGCCGCGGTCTACATGGACCTGATGCGCTTCGCCCTCATCGACGGCTACGGCTCCTCGAACCTGCCCGACCACGTCTGGGCGGCCGCGGTCGGCTGGGCCGTGCTGTTCGCGGTCGGTGGCTTCGTGTACTTCTGGAAGGCGGAGGAGAGGTACGGCCGTGGCTGAGCAGAACACCGACGCACAGATCCCCACCGTCATCGCGGACGAGCTGCACATCGTCTACCGCGTCAACGGCGCCAAGTCCGGCAAGGGCAGCGCCACCGCCGCCCTCAGCCGCATCCTCAAGCGCGGCTCCGACGACGCGGCGCGCGGCGTACGCAAGGTGCACGCCGTCCGCGGTGTCTCCTTCGTCGCCTACCGCGGCGAGGCCATCGGCCTGATCGGCTCCAACGGCTCCGGCAAGTCCACCCTGCTGCGCGCCATCGCCGGCCTCCTCCCGCCGGAGAGGGGCAAGGTCTACACCGACGGCCAGCCCTCGCTGCTCGGCGTGAACGCGGCTCTGATGAACGACCTCACCGGCGAGCGCAACGTCATATTGGGCGGGCTCGCCATGGGCATGTCCCGCGAGCAGATCAAGGAGCGCTACGAGGGGATCGTCGACTTCTCCGGCATCAACGAGAAGGGCGACTTCATCACGCTCCCAATGCGCACCTACTCGTCCGGCATGGCGGCCCGGCTGCGCTTCTCCATCGCGGCGGCCAAGGACCACGACGTCCTCATGATCGACGAGGCGCTGGCCACCGGCGACCGCAAGTTCCAGAAGCGCTCCGAGGACCGCATCCGCGAGCTGCGCAAGGAAGCCGGCACCGTGTTCCTCGTCAGCCACAACAACAAGTCGATCCGGGACACCTGCAACCGCGTGCTGTGGCTGGAACGCGGCGAGCTGCGCATGGACGGACCGACGGACGAGGTCCTCAAGGAGTACGAGAAGTTCACGGGCAAGTAGTCCACCCTGGCATGGGCCAAGCGGCCCAGAGCCTTTCCCGGAGCCCCGCCGGAACTGCCCCGGCGGGGCCCGCGTCTGCAAAGGAAACGTCAACTCCGGCTGGCACTAGGAATCTTGACGCCAATCGGTGTGTTGTTGTGATGTGCAGGACACCCACACGGGCCACGCCGCGTTGTACAACGTAAGCTGTACCGGTACCGAAACGCGGCAAGTGGGGCGATAAGGCCCGACACCCCTCTCTCCGGGCTGCGGCGCGGACGGCCGGGCGGCGTGTCCGAAATAGTGTGCATTGGGTCGGCGGTGTAGAACGGGAGATGTGACGGCAATGGCTACGGAAACTCCCCAGCTCAACGCATCCGCCTGCGCCGTCCCCGCCCCGGGCAGTCCACGGTGACGGCACCCGGCACGCAGGCGGACGATCCGGAGCGCGGCACGCTCGACAAGGCGGCCGCGGAGAACTTCCCCGTGGCCCCGTTCTTCCTGCCCAGGGCCTGGCGTGCCGACCTCATGGCCGTCTACGGCTTCGCCCGCCTCATCGACGACATCGGTGACGGTGACCTCGCCCCCGGTGGCGCCGACGCCCGCCTGCTCGGCGTGTCGGACGAGGAGGCCGATGACCGGCTGGTCCTGCTCGACGCCTTCGAGGCCGATCTGCGCCGCGTCTTCGACGGCACCCCGCGCCATCCCCTGCTGCGCCGCCTGCAGCAGACGGTCCGCCGCCGCTCGCTGACCCCCGAGCCCTTCCTCCGCCTGATCGCCGCCAACCGCCAGGACCAGCTCGTGGCGCGCTACGAGACCTACGACGATCTCCTTGCCTACTGCGAACTGTCCGCCAACCCCGTCGGCCGGCTCGTCCTCGCCGTCACCGGCACCGGGACGCCCGAGCGGATCCGCCGCTCCGACGCGGTGTGCACCGCGCTCCAGATCGTCGAGCACCTCCAGGACGTCGCCGAGGACGTCGGCCGTGACCGGATCTATCTGCCCGCGGCGGACATGAAGCGTTTTCACGTCCAGGAAACCGATCTGACGGTAGGAACAGCGGGCGCATCGGTGCGCGCACTGGTTGCATACGAAGCCGAACGTGCCCGGAACCTCCTGAATGAAGGCACCCCCCTGGTGGGTAGCGTCCACGGCAGGCTCAAGCTACTGCTCGCGGGTTTCGTGGCGGGGGGAAGGGCGGCGATCCGTGCGATCGCCGCCGCCGAATACGACGTACTTCCCGGCCCGCCCAAGGCCAGCAAGCTCCAGCTGCTGCGTGAGGTGGGCGTGACTCTGCGAGGAGAGGGGTGATCCGGACCGTGGAGTCTGCACCACAACACGCGTCCGCACCGGTACTCGCCGCCTACAGCTACTGCGAGGCCGTCACCGGACAGCAGGCCCGTAACTTCGCCTACGGCATCAGGCTGCTACCCACGCCCAAGCGCCGCGCCATGTCCGCGCTGTACGCGTTCTCGCGCCGCGTCGACGACATCGGCGACGGCGCTCTGACGGCCGACGTCAAGGTCGCCCGACTCGAGGACACCCGTCAGCTGCTGACCCGGATCCGTGACCGGGGCGTCGACGAGGACGACGTCGATCCCGTGGCCGTTGCCCTCGCCCACGCGGCCGACGCCTTCCCGATCCCGCTCGGCGGACTGGACGAGCTGATCGACGGTGTCCTGATGGACGTACGCGGCGAGACGTATGAGACCTGGGACGACCTGAAGGTCTACTGCCGCTGTGTGGCGGGCGCCATCGGGCGGCTCTCGCTCGGTGTGTTCGGTACGGAACAGGGGGCGCGCGGCGCCGAGCGCGCTTCCGAGTACGCCGACACGCTCGGACTCGCACTGCAACTCACCAACATCCTGCGGGACGTCCGCGAGGACGCCGAAGGCGGGCGCACCTATCTGCCCTCCGACGACCTCGCCAAATTCGGCTGCTCGGCCGGCTTCAGTGGGCCGACCCCACCGGAGGGCTCCGACTTCGCGGGCCTCGTGCACTTCGAAGTGCGTCGGGCCCGCGCCCTTTTCGCCGAGGGCTACCGGCTGCTCCCCATGCTCGACCGGCGCAGCGGCGCCTGCGTCGCCGCCATGGCCGGCATCTACCGCCGTCTCCTGGATCGCATCGAGCGCGACCCGGAGGCGGTGCTGCGCGGCCGGGTCTCGCTGCCCGGCCGCGAGAAGGCCTATGTCGCTGTGCGGGGCCTGTCGGGTCTAGACACCCGGCATGTGACCCGAACCGTCAGGAGGCGCGCCTGATGGACATTTCGGCCCAAGGTGATGCCATCGGGGAAAAGCGGCGGGCAACCCTCCGCCGCCGATCGGCGTCCCTGACTGAGACGACCGGCCGTGCACCGTTCAAGCAACGGCACGGCGGCCGTGCAGGGGAGGGTGCACGATGACCGACGGCACGCGGCCCGAGGGGTCGCTCGCGGACATCCCGAAACGCGCCGGGAGGGACGCCGTCGTGATCGGCGGCGGGCTCGCCGGGATCACCGCCGCGCTCGCGCTCGCCGACGCCGGAGTGCGCGTCACCCTGATCGAGGGCAGACCGAGGCTCGGTGGCCTGGCCTTCTCCTTCCAGCGCGGCGATCTGACCGTCGACAACGGACAGCATGTGTACCTGCGCTGCTGCACCGCCTACCGCTGGTTCCTCGACCGGATCGAGGCAGCGGCGCTGGCGCCGCTGCAGGATCGTCTCGACGTGCCCGTACTCGACGTCGCTCGCCCCGAGGGCCGTCGGCTCGGCAGGCTGCGGCGCGACGCGCTGCCCGTACCCCTGCACCTGGGCCGGAGCCTGGCGACCTATCCGCATCTGTCACTCGCCGAGCGTGCCAACGTCGGGCGTGCCGCGCTCGCGCTCAAGGGGCTCGACCTCGCCGATCCGACCCTGGACACCCAGGACTTCGGCAGCTGGCTGACCGCGCACGGTCAGTCGGCGCGTGCCGTCGAGGCCCTGTGGGACCTGGTCGGGGTCGCCACTCTCAACGCGGTCGCGGGCGACGCCTCGCTGGGGCTCGCCGCGATGGTGTTCAAGACCGGTCTGCTGTCCGACCCGGGCGCGGCCGACATCGGATGGGCGCGCGTCCCGCTGGGCGAACTGCATGACCGGCTGGCCCGCAAGGCGCTCGACACCGCGGGCGTCCGTACCGAGATCCGTACACGCGTCACCTCCATCTCTACTGACGAGAACGGCCGTTGGAGGGTTCAGGTTCCCGGCGAGACGTTCCAGGCCGACGCGGTCGTGCTCGCGGTCGCCCAGCGCGAGGCGTACGACCTGCTGCCCCAGGGTGCCCTCGACGCCCCGGAACAGCTCCTTGAGATCGGTACCGCGCCGATCCTCAACGTCCATGTCGTCTACGACCGCAAGGTGCTGAGCAGGCCGTTCTTCACGGCCCTCGGTACCCCGGTGCAGTGGGTGTTCGACCGTACCGAGGCCTCCGGGCTCCGGGACGGCCAGTACCTCGCCCTGTCTCAGTCGGCCGCGCAGGACGAGATCGACGAACCGGTCGCCGCTCTGCGCGAGCGGTATCTGCCCGAGCTGGAGCGGCTGTTGCCGCGGGCGCGCCGCGCGGAAGTGAAGGACTTCTTCGTGACCCGGGAGCGCACGGCGACGTTCGCTCCCACCCCCGGCGTCGGGCGGCTGCGGCCCGGCGCCCGTACCAAGGCACCCGGCCTCTACCTGGCCGGAGCGTGGACCGCCACAGGGTGGCCCGCGACCATGGAGAGTGCGGTCCGCAGTGGCGTGAGTGCGGCCGGCGCCGCGCTGAGCGCCCTGGGCCGGCCCCGCCCCAGCCACCTCTTCGACGTCGAGGAGGCGGCGTGATGCTGAACCAGCGCACGGCGGCAGGCCCCCGCACCCCCGGTACCGCAACAAGAGGAGAGACTGTGCCCACTGTGCCCCCGGCCGAGAAGGCCGCTCGAGCGACCGCGGTGGACGTGACCGCGCTCCTGGAGCGCGGTAGGACCCTGACCACACCGGTACTGCGGGCTGCGGTCGACCGTCTGGCCCCTCCCATGGACACCGTTTCCGCCTACCACTTCGGCTGGATCGACGCCGACGGCAACCCCACCGCCGGCGACGGCGGCAAGGCCGTACGCCCCGCCCTCGCGCTGCTCTCGGCCGAGGTCACCGGTGCCGCGCCCGAGGTCGGCATCCCCGGCGGCGTCGCCGTCGAGCTGGTCCACAACTTCTCACTGCTGCACGACGACCTGATGGACGGCGACGAGCAGCGCCGCCACCGCGACACGGTGTGGAAGGTGCACGGCCCGGCCCAGGCCATCCTCGTCGGCGACGCCCTGTTCGCCCTCGCCAACGAGGTCCTGCTGGAGCTCGGCACCGTCGAGGCGGGCCGCGCCACCCGCCGCCTCATCACCGCCACCCGCGCCCTCATCGACGGTCAGGCGCAGGACATCTCCTACGAGCACCGCGACCGCGTCGGCGTCGAGGAGTGCCTGGAGATGGAGGGCAACAAGACCGGCGCCCTGATCGCCTGCGCCAGCTCCATCGGCGCGGTGCTCGCCGGTGCCGACGACCACACCGCCGACACCCTGGAGAAGTACGGCTACCACCTGGGCCTCGCCTTCCAGGCCGTCGACGACCTGCTCGGCATCTGGGGCGACCCGGTCTCCACCGGCAAGCAGACCTGGAGCGACCTGCGCCAGCGCAAGAAGTCCCTGCCGGTCGTGGCCGCTCTCGCGGCGGGCGGCTCGGCCTCCGAGCGGCTCGGCGAGATCCTCGCCGCCGACGCCAAGAGCAGCGACTTCGAGAACTTCTCCGAGGAGGAGTTCGCCGCCCGCGCCGCCCTCATCGAGGAGGCCGGCGGCCGCGAGTGGACCGCCGAGGAAGCGCGCCGTCAGCACACCATCGCCGTCGAGGCCCTCGACGCCGTCGACATGCCCGAGCAGGTGCGGGAGAGGTTCACGGCGCTGGCCGACTTCGTCGTCGTACGAAAGAGATGATCACCACCGGGCGAAAAGAGATGATCACTATCGGTCGAATAGCCCTCGCGTAGTCGCCGGCCGGTGCCGCTGCAACCAGCGCACCGGCCGACGGCGGACCCACAGCAGACGCACTACCTGTAGCACTGCACGAAGGGGAAGCCATGACAGCGACGACCGACGGAAGCACCGGGGCGCTGCCGCCCCGGGCAGCCGCGGCCAGCGACACCGACACAGAGACCCCCGTGGCGGCCGGGGTGCACGAGGCCGCCGTGCGCGCGGTGCGGCGCGCCACCGACTTCCTGCTGGCGCAGCAGGACGCCCAGGGCTGGTGGAAGGGCGACCTCGAGACGAACGTCACCATGGACGCCGAGGACCTGCTGCTCCGTCAGTTCCTCGGGATCCGGGACGAGAAGACCACGCAGGCCGCCGCGCTCTTCATCCGCGGTGAGCAGCGTGCGGACGGCACCTGGGGCACCTTCTACGGCGCGCCGGGCGAACTCTCCGCCACCATCGAGGCGTACGTCGCCCTCCGCCTCGCCGGCGACGCGCCGGACGCCCCGCACATGGCCAAGGCCTCCGCCTGGATCCGGGAGCAGGGCGGCATCGCCGCCTCCCGGGTCTTCACCCGGATCTGGCTGGCCCTGTTCGGCTGGTGGAAGTGGGAGGACCTGCCCGAACTCCCGCCGGAGCTCATCTACTTCCCCAAGTGGTTCCCGCTCAACATCTACGACTTCGGCTGCTGGGCCCGGCAGACCATCGTCCCGCTGACGATCGTCTCCGCGAAGCGCCCGGTACGGCCCGCGCCCTTCCCGCTCGACGAACTGCACATCAACCCGCACAACCCCAACCCGCCCAAGCCCCTTGCCCCGGCGGCCAGTTGGGACGGTGCCTTCCAGCGGCTCGACAAGGCCCTGCACCAGCTGCGCAAGGTCGCACCGCGCAGGCTGCGCAGAGCCGCGATGAACAGCGCCGCCCGCTGGATCATCGAGCGGCAGGAGAACGACGGCTGCTGGGGCGGCATCCAGCCGCCGGCGGTGTACTCGATCATCGCGCTGCGGCTGCTGGGCTACGACCTCGAACACCCGGTGATGCGCGAGGGGTTGGCGTCGCTCGACCGCTTCGCCGTCTGGCGCGAGGACGGGGCCCGGATGATCGAGGCCTGCCAGTCGCCGGTCTGGGACACCTGCCTCGCGACCATCGCGCTCGTGGACGCGGGCGTCCCCGCCGATCACCCGCAACTCGTCAAGGCCGCCGACTGGATGCTGGGCGAGGAGATCGTCCGGCCCGGCGACTGGGCCGTCAAGCGGCCCCAACTGCCTCCGGGCGGCTGGGCGTTCGAGTTCCACAACGACAACTACCCCGACATCGACGACACCGCCGAAGTGGTCCTCGCGCTGCGCCGGGTCAGGCATCACGACCCGGAGCGGGTGGAGAAGGCGATCGGCCGGGGCGTGCGCTGGAACCTCGGGATGCAGTCGAGGAACGGGGCCTGGGGCGCCTTCGACGTCGACAACACCAGCCCCTTCCCCAACCGGCTGCCGTTCTGCGACTTCGGGGAGGTCATCGACCCGCCGTCGGCCGACGTCACCGCGCACGTCGTCGAGATGCTCGCGGTCGAGGGCCTCGCCCACGACCCGCGCACCCGACGCGGCATCCAGTGGCTGCTCGCCGAGCAGGAGCCCGACGGCTCGTGGTTCGGGCGCTGGGGCGTGAACTACGTCTACGGCACCGGGTCGGTCGTACCCGCCCTGGTGGCCGCCGGTATGCCGGGCTCGCACCCGGCGATCCGCCGCGCCGTGACCTGGCTGGAGTCCGTCCAGAACGACGACGGCGGCTGGGGCGAGGACCTGCGCTCCTACAAGTACGCCAAGGAATGGAGCGGCAAGGGCGCCTCCACCGCCTCGCAGACCGCGTGGGCGCTGATGGCGCTGCTCGCGGCCGGGGAGAAGGACTCCAAGGCCGTCGAACGCGGTGTCGAGTGGCTCGCGGCCACCCAGCTGGAGGACGGCTCCTGGGACGAGCCGTACTTCACCGGCACCGGGTTCCCCTGGGACTTCTCCATCAACTATCACCTCTACCGGCAGGTCTTCCCGCTGACCGCGCTCGGCCGGTACGTCCACGGTGAGCCCTTCGCCGAGAAGTCGCTCGCCGAGGCCAAGGGGAGCTGATGAGCCCACAGCCCGCCCCGGCCCCGCTGCTGATCGCCTGCGCGCTCGGCATCGAGCAGTTCGCCCTGCGCACGAGCGAGCGCGGCGGGGCGGGCGGGCCGGTCACCGTGCTCCGTACGGGCATGGGGCCGAAGGCCGCCGAGCGCTCGGTCACCCGGATCCTGGCCGACCCCGCCCTCAGCGGGGCCGCCGTGCTCGCCACCGGCTTCTGCGCGGGGCTCGCTCCCGGGATGCACCCCGGCGATCTGGTCGTCGCCGAGGAGACCCGGGATCCGGCGGGAACCGTTCCGTGCGTCGGCACCGACCTACTCGTCAAGGAACTCGCGCGGACCGTCCCCGGCCGCACCGTCCACACCGGGCCGCTCACCGGCTCCGATCATGTCGTCCGAGGCCAGGAACGGTCCGATCTGCTCGCGACCGGCGCAATCGCGGTCGACATGGAGTCCGCGGTCACGCTTCTGAGCGCCGTACGCACGGGCGAGCGCCCGGTTGCGGCCGTCCGGGTGGTCGTGGACGCTCCAGAACATGAACTCGTCCGGATCGGCACGTTGCGCGGTGGAATATCGGCTTTCCGTGTCCTTCGTTCCGTTCTACCCGCATTCTATGAATGGCACCGTTCTTTGTTGCTCCCCAGGAGGTGAGCCAGATGGCCATGCCGCTGCGTCAGTCCATCAAGGTCGCTACATACTTGGCCGAACAAAAGCTCCGCAGGCGGGACAAGTTTCCGCTGATCGTCGAGCTGGAACCGCTTTTCGCCTGCAACCTCAAGTGCGAGGGCTGCGGCAAGATCCAGCACCCGGCCGGAGTCCTCAAGCAGCGCATGCCGGTGGCCCAGGCCGTGGGAGCGGTGCTCGAATCCGGTGCGCCGATGGTGTCCATCGCCGGCGGTGAGCCCCTGATGCACCCGCAGATCGACGAGATCGTGCGGCAGCTGGTGGCCAAGCGGAAGTACGTCTTCCTGTGCACCAACGCCATGCTGCTGCGCAAGAAGATGGACAAGTTCAAGCCCTCGCCCTACTTCGCCTTCGCCGTGCACATCGACGGCCTGCGCGAGCGCCACGACGAGTCCGTGGCCAAGGAAGGAGTGTTCGACGAGGCGGTCGAGGCGATCAAGGAGGCCAAGCGGCGCGGCTTCCGGGTCACCACCAACTCGACCTTCTTCAACACCGACACCCCGCAGACCATCGTCGAGGTGCTCAACTTCCTCAACGACGACCTCAAGGTCGACGAGATGATGATCTCGCCCGCCTACGCCTATGAGAAGGCACCCGACCAGGAGCACTTCCTGGGCGTCGAGCAGACCCGCGAGCTGTTCAAGAAGGCCTTCGCGGGCGGCAACCGAAGGAAGTGGCGGCTCAACCACTCGCCGCTGTTCCTCGACTTCCTCGAGGGCAAGGTCGACTTCCCGTGCACCGCCTGGGCGATCCCGAACTACTCGCTGTTCGGCTGGCAGCGCCCCTGCTACCTGATGAGCGACGGCTACGTGCCCACGTACCGCGAACTCATCGAGGAGACCGACTGGGACAAGTACGGCCGCGGCAAGGACCCGCGCTGCGCCAACTGCATGGCGCACTGCGGCTACGAGCCCACCGCCGTCCTCGCCACCATGGGCTCGCTGAAGGAGTCGCTGCGCGCCATGCGCGAGACGGTCTCCGGAAACCGGGAGTGACACCATGACCGCCATCCCCTTGGGTGTCCCCGAGGTACCGGTCCGGCCGATCGCCGAGCGGCGTGTGTCGCGGCGGATCCAGGTCGGCCCGGTGGCGGTCGGGGGCGGTGCCCCGGTGTCGGTGCAGTCGATGACGACGACCCGTACGTCCGACATCGGCGCCACCTTGCAGCAGATCGCCGAACTCACGGCGTCCGGCTGCCAGATCGTGCGTGTGGCCTGTCCGACGCAGGACGACGCGGACGCGCTCGCCACGATCGCCCGTAAGTCCCAGATCCCGGTGATCGCGGACATCCACTTCCAGCCCAAGTACGTGTTCGCCGCGATCGAGGCCGGTTGTGCGGCCGTACGCGTCAATCCCGGCAACATCAAGCAGTTCGACGACAAGGTCAAGGAGATCGCGCGGGCCGCCAAGGACCACGGCACGCCGATCCGGATCGGCGTCAACGCCGGGTCGCTCGACAAACGGCTGCTGCAGAAGTACGGCAAGGCGACTCCGGAGGCGCTCGTGGAGAGCGCGCTGTGGGAGGCGTCGTTGTTCGAGGAGCACGACTTCCGGGACATCAAGATCTCGGTCAAGCACAACGACCCGGTCGTGATGATCGAGGCGTACAAGCAGCTCGCCGCGCAGTGCGACTACCCGCTGCACCTCGGGGTGACCGAGGCCGGTCCGGCCTTCCAGGGCACGATCAAGTCGGCCGTCGCCTTCGGCGCGCTGCTGTCGCGGGGCATCGGCGACACGATCCGGGTGTCCCTGAGCGCCCCGCCCGCCGAGGAGGTCAAGGTCGGCATCCAGATCCTGGAGTCGCTGAACCTCAGGCAGCGGCGGCTGGAGATCGTCTCCTGCCCGTCGTGCGGGCGTGCGCAGGTCGATGTCTACAAGCTGGCCGACGAGGTCACCGCCGGCCTGGAGGGCATGGAAGTGCCGTTGCGCGTAGCCGTCATGGGCTGTGTCGTCAACGGCCCCGGCGAGGCCCGCGAGGCCGACCTCGGGGTCGCCTCCGGCAACGGCAAGGGGCAGATCTTCGTCAAGGGCGAGGTCATCAAGACCGTCCCCGAGTCCAGGATCGTCGAGACCCTGATCGAAGAGGCGATGAAGATCGCCGAGCAGATGGAGCAGGACGGGGCCGCATCGGGCGCCCCCACCGTCACGGGGAAACCGGCAGTGACTGTGAGTTGAGGCAAGGCACGGACCGAGAGGGGGCCCGAGCGTGACGATTCTGGAGAGCATCCGGGGACCGCGCGACCTGAAGGCGCTGTCCGAGGCGGAACTCGGTGAACTGTCCGACGAGATCAGGGAGTTCCTGGTGCACGCGGTCGCCAGGACCGGCGGACACCTCGGGCCCAATCTGGGGGTGGTGGAACTCTCCATCGCGCTCCACCGGGTCTTCGAGTCACCGGTCGACCGCATCGTCTGGGACACCGGTCACCAGAGCTATGTGCACAAGATCCTGACCGGTCGTCAGGACTTCTCCAAGCTGCGCGGCAAGGGCGGCCTGTCCGGCTACCCCTCGCGCGAGGAGTCCGAGCACGACATCGTCGAGAACAGCCACGCCTCCACCGCGCTCGGCTGGGCCGACGGACTCGCCAAGGCCCGCCAGGTGCAGGGGGAGAAGGGGCATGTCGTCGCGGTGATCGGCGACGGGGCGCTGACCGGCGGAATGGCCTGGGAGGCGCTGAACAACATCGCGGCCGCCAAGGACCGGCCGCTGATCATCGTCGTCAACGACAACGAACGGTCGTACGCCCCGACCATCGGCGGCCTCGCCAGCCACCTGGCCACACTGCGCACCACGGACAGCTACGAGAGGGTCCTGGCCTGGGGCAAGGAGGTGCTGCAACGCACCCCCGTCGTCGGCAACACCGTGTACGAGGCGTTGCACGGCGCGAAGAAGGGCTTCAAGGACGCCTTCGCGCCGCAGGGGCTCTTCGAGGATCTGGGCCTGAAGTACGTCGGCCCGATCGACGGGCACGACGTCGGAGCCGTCGAGTCCGCGCTGCGGCGCGCCAAGCGCTTCCACGGGCCCGTGCTGATCCACTGCCTCACGGAGAAGGGACGCGGCTATGAACCCGCCCTCGCCCATGAGGAGGACCACTTCCACACCGTCGGCGTCATGGACCCGCTGACCTGCGAGCCGCTCGCGCCGTCCAACGGGCCTTCCTGGACCTCGGTGTTCGGCGACGAGATCGTGCGGATCGGCGAGGAGCGGGAGGACGTCGTGGCGATCACGGCGGCCATGCTGCACCCCGTCGGGCTAGGCAAGTTCGCGGAGCGGTTCCCGGACCGGGTGTGGGACGTCGGGATCGCCGAGCAGCACGCTGCCGTGTCGGCGGCGGGGCTCGCGACGGGCGGGCTGCATCCGGTGGTCGCCGTCTACGCCACGTTCCTGAACCGTGCCTTCGACCAGCTGCTGATGGACGTCGCGCTGCACCGCTGCGGAGTGACGTTCGTGCTGGACCGGGCCGGCGTCACGGGCGCCGACGGGCCCTCCCACAACGGCATGTGGGACATGTCGATCCTCCAGGTCGTCCCCGGCCTCAGGATCGCCGCCCCGCGTGACGCCGACCAGCTGCGGGCACAGCTGCGCGAGGCCGTGGCCTGCGACGACGCGCCGACGCTCGTACGGTTCCCGAAGGAGTCGGTCGGGCCGTCGATCCCGGCGGTCGACCGGGTGGGCGGGCTGGACGTGCTGCACCGCACCACGCAGGAAGCGGACGTCCTGCTGGTCGCCGTCGGCGTGATGGCGCCCGTGTGCCTCCAGGCCGCCGAACTGCTTGAGGCCCGCGGCATCACCTGCACGGTCGTCGACCCGCGCTGGGTCAAGCCCGTCGACCCCGCGCTCGCGCCCCTCGCCGCACAGCACCGAATGGTGGCCGTCGTCGAGGACAACAGCCGCTCGTCGGGGGTCGGCGCCGCCGTCTCCCTGGCCCTGTGCGACGCCGAGGTCGATGTGCCGGTGCGGCGGTTCGGCATCCCGGAGCAGTTCCTCGCGCACGCCAAGCGGGGCGAGGTGCTCGCCGACATCGGGCTCACGCCGGTGGAGGTCGCCGGACGTATCAGCGCCAGCCTGGCTCTCAAGGAGGCCGAGGACAGCCTGGCCGACGGCAGCCAGGACGGTCGTACCGTCGTGCCAGTCAAGGAGAAGGCTGAATGACCACGGAGTTCGACCTCGGCCGCCTCCTCGCCGAGCGGGGAGCCGAGCGTTACGAGCTGCACGGGACGTACCTGAACCACCAGCTTCCGCGCATGCTGCACACCATCGGCTTCGACAAGGTCTACGAGCGGGCCGAGGGCGCGTACTTCTGGGACGCGGACGGCGACGACTACCTGGACATGCTCGCCGGGTTCGGGGTGATGGGGCTGGGCCGCCACCACCCTGTCGTCCGCAAGGCGCTGCACGACGTCCTCGACGCCCAGCTCGCCGACCTCACCCGCTTCGACTGCCAGCCGCTGCCCGGGCTGCTGGCGGAGAAACTGCTGGGCCACAGCCCGCACCTGGACCGGGTGTTCTTCGGCAACAGTGGCACGGAGGCGGTGGAGACCGCGCTGAAGTTCGCGCGGTTCGTCACCGGCAGGCCGCGGATCCTGTACTGCGACCACGCCTTCCACGGACTGACCACCGGCTCCCTGTCCGTCAACGGCGAGTCCGGCTTCCGGGACGGCTTCGCCCCGCTGCTGCCGGACACGGCCGTACCGCTCGGCGATCTCGACGCCCTGGCACGGGAGTTGAAGAAGGGTGACGTCGCCGCCCTGATCGTCGAGCCGATCCAGGGCAAGGGCGTGCACGAGGCCCCGCCCGGCTGGCTTCGGGCCGCCCAGGAACTGCTGCACAAGCACAAGGCGCTGCTCATCGCCGACGAGGTGCAGACGGGGCTGGGCCGGACCGGCGACTTCTACGCCTACCAGCACGAGGACGGGGTCGAGCCCGACCTGGTGTGCGTGGCCAAGGCGCTCTCCGGCGGTTATGTGCCGGTGGGCGCCACGCTCGGCAAGGACTGGATCTTCAAGAAGGTCTACTCGTCCATGGACCGGGTGCTGGTCCACTCGGCGAGCTTCGGGTCCAACGCGCAGGCCATGGCGGCCGGACTCGCGGTCCTGTCCGTGATGGAGAACGAGCAGATCGTCGCGGGCGCGCGGGCGACCGGGGAACAGCTCAGGTCCCGGCTCGCGGCACTGATCGACAAGTACGAGCTGCTCGCCGACGTCCGCGGCCGGGGCCTGATGATCGGCATCGAGTTCGGCAGGCCCGACTCGCTGAAGCTGCGGAGCCGGTGGACCATGCTCCAGGCCGCGCGCAAGGGCCTGTTCGCGCAGATGGTCGTCGTACCGCTGCTGCGGCGGCACCGCATCCTCACCCAGGTCTCCGGCGATCATCTGGAGGTGATCAAGCTGATCCCGCCGCTGATCATCGGCGAGCGGGAGGTGGACCGCTTCGTCGACGCCTTCACGGATGTGATGGACGACGCGCACAGCGGTGGCGGGCTGATGTGGGACTTCGGCAAGACGCTGATCAAGCAGGCGGTTGCCAACCGGTGAGGCCCGAGTAGGCGGCCTCGCGCATTGGGCTTTTGCCTCTTAGGCAAGAAATTTGCCGGAGAGGCAAGTCTGCGGCTGAATGGAGAGCATGAGCTCTCCCGAGACCGAGCCGGAGCCCGGAGTCGCGGCGGATGCGCCGGGGCCGGTCGATGCCCTGCCCCTCGTCGCGCCCCAGCTCCGTGCGCTGCGCCGCCGCGCCTCCCTCACCCTGGAGGCCGCGGCCCGCGCCGCCGGGCTGTCGCCCGCGCACGTCTCCCGACTGGAGACCGGGCAGCGCCAGCCCTCACTGCCGATGCTGCTCGCGCTCGCACGCATCTACGGTACGACGGTCTCGGAGCTGCTCGGCGAGACGGTCGCCGACCGGGACGCCGTCGTGCGCGCCGGCGACATGGAACCGACCGCGGCCGGCGGCTGGATCTACCGGCAGGCGGGCTCGCCAGGGCGGGGGATGCAGGCGCTGCGCGTCCATGTGCCGTACGGCTCACAGGGCGACATCGTGCGGGTCCACCCCGGCGAGGAGTGGCTCTACGTCCTGGAGGGGCGGCTGCGGCTGCGCCTCGGGGACACCACGCACCAGCTCGCGCCCGGCGACAGCGCGCACTTCGACTCGCTCACCCCGCACCGGATCGCCGCCCGGGACCAGGGCGGGGTCGAGCTCCTGTTCGTACACACCCTGCTGCAGAGCCCCACGGCCACCCTGTGCCTGGGCCCCACCGCTGGAGAGACGCCATGAGCGACATGGAAGAGAAGTTCCCGCGCGCCCTTTGGGTGCGGCTCATCATCTACATCGCGGTGGGGCACCTGTTCGCGGCCTTCATCTACTTCCTGTTCGAGGCGGGCGGCGGGCAGTAGGCGCGGGCGCGTGGTGGCTGCCGGGATGGCGGCCGACGTCAGTCGAGCAGCCGCTCCCGCAGGCGCTCGCGGGTCTCCGGAGTGATCCGCAGGCCCTGTTCCAGGTAACTGTCGACGCCGCCCCACGTCTCCTCGATCGTCTCGAAGGCCGCCGTCAGATACTCGGCCCGCGCGTCGAACAGCGGGCTGAGCAGCTCCATCACCTCGGGTGAATAGATCGAGTCACCGCTGCCGTTGCGCTTCACCTTGTAGCGGCGGTGCTTGGCGTTGGACTCCAGGTAGTCGGCGACGATCGCCTCGCGCTCGACGCCGAGGGAGAGCAGTGTCACAGCGATGGACAGGCCCGCGCGGTCCTTGCCGGCCGCGCAGTGCATCAGGGCCGGGACACTGTCCTCGGCCAGCGCGTGCAGCACCTGGGAGTGCTCGGTGGTGCGCTCCTTGATGATCGAGCGGTAGGAGACGATCATCCGGTTCGCAGCCCTGCCGTCCGCCAGGATCTCCCGCAGCTGGTCGAGATCGCCGTCCCGGACCATCGTCCAGAACTCCGCGCCGTCCGCCGGGTCGGACAGCGGCAGGTTCACATTGCGCACGCCCGGCAGCTCGACGTCCGGTCCTTCGAGCTTCTGGTCGGCCGCGTTGCGGAAGTCGAAGATCGTGTGCAGCCCCAGGGAGCCGAGGAAGGCGGCGTCCTGCGTGGTCGCGTGCGCGAGGTGGCCGCTGCGGAACAGCACCCCGTGCCGCACCCGTCGTCCGTCCACTGTCGGCAGTCCACCCACGTCACGAAAATTGCGAACCCCGGCCAGTTCAGGCTCGGTCGACGGGATCTGCTGCGTCACGGGGGCTCCTCCCAGTCGGCCCCGGCGGCGCGGCTCGGCGGTGTGGCCGACGGGGTGCGCTCTCGACGATACGACATGGGATCCAGGGCCAATGAGTTATCCACAGGCGTTGCCTCGGGACCCCTCGCCCCTTGATGATGTTGGTACTTGATCGCACCTGTTCGACTCTGTGAGGGCTTGATGCTGGAGATCTCCGACAACGGCCGTACGTGGCTCCTCTCCGGGCCGACCAGCGGTTACGCCGTCCATCTGACCGAGGGCCACGAGCTGTTGCACCTCCACTGGGGGCCGCGGATCGCGCTCGCCGACGCCGAGGCGCTCGCCGTACGTCCGCTGCCGGAGTACTGGCCCTTCGAGTCCCCGCTCGACGGACGCGAGGAGTACCCGGTCGAGGGCGGCCCCCGCTTCGTACGCCCCGCGCTGTCCGTGCGCGGCGACGAGCGGCGCGGCACCGAGTGGGTTTTCGTGCGGTACGAGACCGAGGAAGACGAGCTGCGGTTGCGCTTTCGTGACGGCGGGCTGCACGTCACCCTGCACCACCGGATGCGCGGCGACGTCGTGGAGCGCTGGGTGACCCTGGACAACGAGGGGCCCGCTCTGGAGCTGCTGCGCGCCGACTCGGCCACCTGGACGCTGCCCGACCGGGAGGACTGGCGGCTGTCCCAGCTGCACGGCCGCTGGGGCGCCGAGTCCCGGCTGGCGCAGGCCCCGCTCACCTACGGCGAGAAGGTCATCGGCAGCCGCCGGGGGCACACCGGGCACCAGCATCTGCCCTGGGTCGCGCTGGACACGGACGCCACCGAGGAGCGCGGCGAGGTCTACGGCTGCGCCCTCGGCTGGTCGGGGTCCTGGCGCATCGCCGTGGCCCAACTTCCGGACGCGCGCGTGCAGATCACCGGCGGGGCCGGGCACGACGACTCGGGCCTGCTGCGCCTGGCGGCGGGGGAGTCCTTCACGACGCCCGTCTTCGCCGGCCTGTGGAGCGACGGCGGCTTCGGCGGGGCCAGCCGCGCCTGGCACGCGTACCAGCGCGCGTATGTGATCCCCGACGCCGACCAGGACCGGGCGGTGCTGTTCAACTCATGGGAGGCGACCGAGTTCGACATCTCCGAGGAGCAGCAGAGCGTGCTCGCGCGGCGGGCCGCGGCCATCGGGGTCGAGCTGTTCGTGGTGGACGACGGCTGGTTCGGCACCCGCACCAGCGACCGCGCCGGGCTCGGCGACTGGACGCCCAACCCCGACCGCTTCCCGTCCGGCCTCAAGCCGCTCGCCGAGTACGTGCACGCGCTGGGCATGCAGTTCGGCATCTGGGTCGAACCGGAAATGGTCAATCCGGACAGCGAGCTGTATCGCGCCCACCCGGAGTGGGTGCAGCACCAAACAGGACGAAAGCGTACGGAATTCCGCAATCAGCTCGTACTGAACCTCGCCCGCGACGACGTCCAGGAGTATCTCTGGGAACAGCTCGACGGGCTCCTCTCCAGCGCCCCGATCGACTATGTGAAGTGGGACTTCAACCGCTGCTTCTCCGACGCCGGCTGGCCCGGTGAGCCGTATCCGCAGCGCTTGTGGGTCGACCATGTGCGTGCCCTGTACGGTCTGCTCGACCGGCTGCGCGCCGCTCACCCCGGTGTCGCCTTCGAGTCCTGCTCGGGCGGCGGCGGACGGATCGACCTCGGCGTGCTCGGCCGTACCGACCAGGTGTGGACCTCGGACAACACCGACCCCCTCGACCGGCTCGCCATCCAGCACGGCTTCAGCCAGATCCACCCGCCCCGGGCCATGGCGGCCTGGGTCACCGACAGTCCGAACGCCATGCTCAACCACCGCGCCAGCTCACTGCGCTTCCGCTTCGTCAGCGCCATGGCGGGGGTGCTCGGCGTCGGCGGCGACCTGGAGCGGTGGACCGAGGAGGAGCTGGCCGAGGCCCGGGAGTGGGTGACGCTCTACAAGGAGATCCGCCCCCTGGTGCAGCGCGGTGACCTCTACCGGCTGCGGCCCCCGCGCGGCGGACTGAGCGCGGTGCAGTACGTGCTCGGGGACGAGACGGTCGTCCTCGCCTGGCTCCAGGCCCAGAGCTATGGCGAGCCCCTGCCGGCCCTGAGGCTGCGCGGTCTCGACCCGACAGGTGCGTATGAATGCCTTGAAACGGGCGAAATTCACCGAGGTGCCGTACTGGTGCATCACGGACTAAGTGCCCGTCTGTGTGGCGATCTGGATGCGACGGTTATTCGCCTCCGTCGCATCTAGGTGTTCTGTCCGAATTGACTACTTCATTCCAACTCGCTCTGGAGTGAAGGGAGGTGGAGCAGGGTCACGTGAGGAGCGTCATATTCGTGACCGTGCGTCGCCCGTCATGTCCACGTAATTCACATGTTTTTCATGGGGCTTTGAGTCGGACGGCATACCAAGAATTCACTCACGGTGACCGGTAATTCCCACAAGGGATCAACAGGAACGCATTCGGACGGAACCTCTCACTTGTTCCCATGCGTCTTCCTCGCTTACGTTCGCCACCAATCCGGACGGACGCCTAATCCTGCCGCCGACCGGATCCCGCGCTAACTCACCCGTCCACGGCAGGAGCGGGGGACCCACAGGTACAACCGCCTGTTCCGGTCTCCGGAACGGCTTGGGGTCAAGTCGCGTCCCGACGCGGCCGGGCATCTCCAGCCCGCACCCGACAGCTCACCTCGCAGGCGCCGGAGAGGAATTCGCCATGCCCGCGAAGGGTAAGCATCGCCGCCCGAAGCCCTTGCGCTTCACCCGCTCCATAGCCGTCGCCGGAACCGGCGGCGCCGCTCTCGCTCTCCCGCTCATGGGGGCCACCGGCGCCCACGCCGCTCCCTCGCAGTCCGTTTCGGAAAAGGCCGTTCAGTCCCTTCCCGCCGCCGGCCAGAAGGCGGTTGAGAAGAAGGCCGCCGAGAAGAAGACCGGCGTGCGGACCTATTCGGTGAGGGTGGGCGATTACCTTTCGAAGATCGCCGACAAGGAGAATGTCAGCGGCGGCTGGAAGCGGCTCTACGCCGACAACCGCGCGGCGGTCGGCGACGACCCGTCGCTGATCCACCCCGGTCTGAAGCTCACGATCGGTGGCAAGAAGGCCACGACGAGCACCCCCAAGTCCTCGTCGTCCGCCCCGTCCTCCGCCTCGTCGAAGAAGTCCTCGAAGCCCTCGTCGAAGCCGTCCTCGAACGACTCGAGCGCCTCGAAGTCCGCCGCGAAGACGACCTCGGCCGCCGGGACCGCAAGCACCGCCAACGGGTTCTCCGCCCCGCTCACCGGCGCGACCCTCGGCACCGGATACAAGGTGGCGGGCAGCATGTGGTCCAGCGGCTACCACACCGGTGTCGACTTCGCCGCCGCGACCGGCACCCCGCTCAAGGCGGTCGGCGCGGGCACCGTCGTCTCCGCCGGCTGGGGTGGCGCGTACGGCAACCAGGTCGTCATCCAGCTCGCCGACGGCTACTACGCGCAGTACGCCCACCTGTCCTCGCTCTCCGTCTCGGCCGGCCAGACCGTGACCGCGGGCCAGCAGGTCGGCCTCTCCGGCGCGACCGGCAACGTGACCGGCCCGCACCTGCACTTCGAGATCCGCACCACGCCGGACTACGGCTCGGACGTGGACCCGGTCGCCTACCTCCGCTCCAAGGGCGTTGCCATCGGCTGACGGCCGCCCGCGCGAAAGCCACCTGCCTGACACGCAACCGAAGGCCGGACCTCGATCCCCGGGTCCGGCCTTCGGTGTGTCCACGGTCCAGTGGCCGTGCCCCGGAGGCCGATGACAGTCATCACCCGCTCAACACCCCTGCTCAGAGGGTTATTCCAGGTTTGGTCAACACTTGGGGAGTGGCTTATCTCACCGCTCGTCAACCTCTTCCTACGGTCGCGTAGGTCACATTCAAAGGTGAATCATGTCCCGATGTGGCAGACGATTCGAAGAGTGACAGCAGATCAGTGATCGGGTCGTACGTCGCGGTGGGGGACAGCTTCACCGAGGGCGTCGGCGACCCCGGCCCCGACGGGGCGTTCGTCGGCTGGGCGGACCGGTTCGCGGTCCTGCTCGCGGACCGGCGTCCCGAGGGCGACTTCGACTACACCAACCTCGCCGTGCGCGGCAAACTGCTCGACCAGATCGTCGAGGACCAGCTTCCCAAGGCCGTCGAACTGGCCCCGGACCTGGTCTCGTTCTGCGCGGGCGGCAACGACATCATCCGGCCGGGCACCGACCCCGACGAGGTGGCCGAGCGCTTCGAGCGGGCGATCGCCCGGCTCACCTCCGCCGTCGGCACCGTCATGGTGACGACCGGCTTCGACACCCGTGGCGTACCCGTGCTGAAGCATCTGCGCGGCAAGATCGCCACGTACAACGGTCATGTGCGGGCCATCGCCGACCGGTACGGCTGCCCGGTGCTCGACCTGTGGTCCCTGAAGACGGTTCAGGACCGCCGGGCCTGGGACGGCGACCGGCTTCACCTGTCTCCCGAGGGGCACACGCGCGTGGCGCTTCGCGCGGGCCAGGTCCTCGGGCTGGAGATCCCCGCCGACCCGGACCAGCCCTGGCCGCCGCTCCCGCCCCGCGGCACCCTTGAGGTTCGCCGGGACGACGTCCAATGGGCGCGCGAGTACCTGGTGCCGTGGATCGGCCGGCGGCTGCGCGGCGAGTCGTCGGGCGACCATGTGACGGCCAAGGGCGCCATGTCCCCGGACGACATCAAGATGCGGATCCAGTCCGTGGCCTGAGAGCGGTTCGCGAGCCACAGATGCCTCCGGGCCGTACCGGTCACTGATCGGTGCGGCCCGGAGGCATGTCCCGCGGAGCGAACTCGGCGCCCGCACCACGTACGTCAGCGTCTGGACGCCGTCAACGCCGCCCGCTCCAGCCCCAGTTCCCGGGCCAGCGCCTCGTCCACCCACTCCTGGGCACGCGCGCGTGAGACCGCCCCCGGGTACGACGTCAGCTGTACGGCCAGTCCGTCGAGCAGAGCGGTGAGGCGCAGGGCCGCGCCGGCGGGGTCGGGACAGCGGAACTCGTCCGCCGCCACCCCCTCGGCGATGACCTCGGTGATGGCCGCCTTCCACTGCCGGTCCAGGTCCCGGGTGACCTCCTGGAGCGCGGGCTCGCGCAGCGCCGCCGCCCAGCCCTCGATCCACAGCCGCCAGCCCTTGGCCTGGCCGGTGGGCGCGTACCAGCGCACGGCGGCCCGCAGCCGTCGTAGCGCCGTGGTACGGCGGCCGAGCAGCCGGCGCAGATGGGCCAGGTCGTCCTCGGCCGCATGGGTGAAGGCGGCTGCGACCAGCTTCTCCTTCGTGGCGAAGTGATAGAGCACCAGCGCGTTGCTCACGCCGAGCGCCGAGGCCACGTCGGCGATCCTGACCGCCGCCACGCCCCGTGCCTCTATCTGCTCCACGGCGGCCCGCAGCAGTTCCTCCCGCCGCTCCGCCACGCTCAACCGCACTCTTGCCACGCCGTCACCCTAAAGCCTCGCCGCGAGCCGCTCCTCGGCCACAGCCCGGCGAGGTCTCCGCGGGTCGCCGTCATCGGTGCCGTCCGAACCGCTCGGTGATCTCCGGCAGCCGGTCCGCCGCGATGGCGTGCGCGGCGGCACGGGGAGCCGTCCCGTCGGCCTCCGCGCGGGCCAGCGTGAGGGCGGTCAGAGCGCGCATCGAGCGCCGAGTGTGGGCGAACGCCTCGTCCGCGTCCGGGCCGATGTCCCCGAACAGCGTCCACCACCACCAGGCGTTCGTGGCCGAGTTGACCACCACGTCCGGCAGTACGGTGACGCCACGCGCGGCCAGCAGTTCCTCCGCGTCGGGCTGTACGGGCATGTTGGCCGCCTCGACGATCCAACGAGCGGTGATCCGTCCCTGGTTCGAGGAGTCGATCGCGTACGAGACGGCCGCCGGAACCAGCACCTCCGCCTCCGCCGACAGCCAGGCGTCGCCCGGCAGTTCGCGGTCCCCGGGGCGCAGCGCGGCGCGGTCGATCGTGCCGTAGGCGTCGCGTGCCGCCAGCAGGGACTCGATGTCGAGGCCCGCCGGGTTGGCGATCGTGCCCTTGATGTCGGCGACGGCCACGACCGTGAGCCCCGCGCGCGTGAGGAAGCGCGCGGTGGCCCCGCCCATGGTCCCCAGGCCCTGCACCGCGGCACGGGTCCGCCAGTACGGCACACCGGCCCGGTCCAGAGCCGTCAGCACCGACTCCGCGACCCCGCAGCCGCCGACCAGTTCGTCGAGCCCGATGCCGTCGACGTCGACCGCGAACGCCTCCGCGAGCCGTCGCCGGGCATCCCGCTCGTCGTCGAGCAGCGGGTACACGGCCTGGACGGACGACACGAGCCCCGCCTCGACCGCCGCGCGGTCGACCACGTCCTGGGTGAGACCGAGGTCCTCGCCCGTGGTCCAGAAGTTCTCGATGTACGGCCGCATGCTCCGCAGGTAGCGCACCAGGAGCCGGTACGCCTCCGGATCCCGGGGGTCGCAGTCGATGCCGCCCTTGGCGCCGCCCAGGGGGACGTACCGCGCCTCGGGGTCGTAGTGCAGCGCTTCCTTCATGCTCATGCCGCGGGCGAGCCCGGTGACCTCGTCCAGCGTGCAGCCCGGACGCATGCGCAGCCCGCCGCTGGCCACGCCGCGCACCAGCCGGTCGACGACCAGGAAGCCCTGGCGGCCGGTGACGTGGTCGGTCCAAGTGAGCGACAGCAGGGGGGCGTTCATGGGGTCTCCGGGGTCGCGGGCCGGGCTCGGGGCAGGTGGGGTCCCGACGCGGCTACTGAACGAGGAGTCAGTATCGAAGCGGGATGGGGACATGTCAACGATCGTGGCTGGATCAGCGGGAGCGGGGTGGCCCGCGGGGGTGTCGGAGCTCGCAGGGCCAGGGGGTATCCGGGGGTGTCAGCGGGGCCGACCATAATGGAATAACTCACCGACTCCACCTGGAGGTACCGTGGCCGGTTTCCGTTTCCCGAGCTCCGGGCTGCGCGCCCTGCGGCCCGAGGCCTTCGGTGTGGATCCGAGCGGTGAGCGCATGGCGCGTATCCGCAGATCGCCGCACTTCCGCAACGGCGTTTTCCAGAACCCCGGAGGTACGGCGCGGACCAGGCCGTCCGGATCGATGCTGGAGTTCGGCAAGCTCTACTTCGACAAGGAAGCCCGGCCGCGAAGGGCCCCCAAGGGCACCGTGCCGGTGCACCCCACCACCTACGCCGACCTTTCCAAGCCGCCTGCCACGGGGCTGCGCCTGACCTGGATGGGGCACTCCAGCGTCCTCGCGGAGATCGACGGCCATCGCGTGCTCTTCGATCCCGTGTGGGGCGAGCGCTGCTCCCCGTTCCCCTTCGTCGGACCCAAGCGGCTGCACCCCGTGCCCCTCTCGCTCGCCGCGCTGGGACCGGTCGACATCGTCGTCATCTCGCACGACCACTACGACCACCTCGACCTGCCCACGATCAAGGCGCTGGCCGGCACCGACACGCTCTTCGCCGTACCGCTCGGCGTCGGCGGCCATCTCGAGCACTGGGGCGTGTCCGCCGACCGGCTGCGCGAGCTGGACTGGCACGAGACGACCAAGGTCGGCGGGCTCACCCTGACCGCCACCCCGGCCCGACACTTCTGCGGCCGCGGACTGCGCAACACACAGCACACCCTCTGGGCGTCCTGGGTCGTCGCCTCGGACGAGCACCGGATCTACCACAGCGGGGACACCGGCTACTTCGAGGGCTTCAAGGACATCGGCGCCGACCACGGCCCGTTCGACGCCACGATGATCCAGGTCGGCGCCTACTCGGACTTCTGGCCCGACATCCACATGACACCGGACGAGGGCGTCCGGGCCCACCTCGACCTTCAGGGCGGCGATCCCACCGCGGGCGTCATGCTGCCGATCCACTGGGGGACCTTCAACCTCGCTCCCCATCCGTGGGCGGAGCCGGGCGAGTGGATGATGCGGGCCACACACAAGGCCGGGGTCGCCATGGCGGCCCCGCGCTGCGGTGAGCCCTTCGAGCCGGCCTCGGTGCCGCCCGTGACGCCCTGGTGGCGTGATGCGGCCGAGGCGCCCGCCGGCGGGTGGCCGACCTGGCCGCCGGTCGCTTCGGGGGCCGCCGACACGGCCATCGCCTAGATCGGCTTCGGAGTACTTCGGCAATTCCGCCCGCGGGTGTCTTTCTCTTCCGGTCGGCTGCCGTGGAGCAGCCCGCGGTTGTGCGAGGAGTCGCCGCCCGCGCCCCCGCACGGCGATGCGCGCGGGGCGTCCGGGAGTGCGTTCGGGGCGCCCGGAAGGCAGTGTGCGCCGTTACGGGCGGTGACGCTCTGGGGTTCGCGTGCCGGGCGCACGGAGTGCTGAAACGTCCCGGCCGGGGCAGAGTCCGCGAAGAAAGGAAACGTCCGGGAGGGGCGGGGCACGGAAAGTGCCCCGCCCCTCGGCTTTTCTCCGTGACCACTTCTGACCAGGTCCGATCGTTCGACTGCTCCTTATGGGCGAACGGTGGAGCGGGTTATCGGTCTGTCGTACGAGGCCTCATACCAGAGCGGGACGCTCCCTGCGGGACTTTGTCAACTGCCCACCGCACTTGATGCGGAGACGACTACCGTGAGTGTCCGTCGGGCGACACACAGCCGAATTCATCGGCTCAGTCGACCGACATCGCGATGGCGCATGCCCCGGGCCGCGCAGACCGCGCGCACCCCAGGCCCCCGACCGACGGACCAGTACGAGGACCCCGATGTCTCAAACACGCGCCCCGGCCGCACGCGCTGACCGCCGTGAGGGCGGGCGGCACGGGCGCCCGGCCGCCCGAACCGCACCCGCGCTGCCCGAGACCCATATACGGCCCCAACTGCTGCGGCTGGCGGTGCTGCCGCCCGTCGCGGTGACCCTCAGCGCCTGCGCGGCCGTGCTGTTCGTCGTGCGCTCCACCGGGGCACGGCCGAGCCTCACCCTGTGGGTGGTGCTCGCCGGCGCCGTCTCGGTCACCCTGGCGGGCATCCTGATCGCCGCCGTGGCCGCCAACCGTGCCGCCCGGTCCGTGACCGACCGCATCCGCGCACTGCGCCGCAGCAGCGCGCGCAGCGAGGCCGATCTGCGGGCCCTCGTGGAGACACTGCGGCGCGGTGACGGGCCGCCGAAGCGCAAGCCGCGCAGTGGTCCGCCCGAGGGCGCCGACGACTTCGAACTCCTCGCCGCCGACCTGGCACGCGCCCACGACGGGGCCGTCACCGCCGTCGTCCAGGCCGCCCAACTCTCCAGCCAGGCAGGCAGCGAGCAGAAGCTGGAAGTCTTCGTCAACCTCGCCCGGCGTCTGCAGTCGCTCGTGCACCGCGAGATCTCCATCCTCGACGAGCTCGAGAACGAGATCGAGGACCCCGACCTGCTCAAGGGGCTCTTCCACGTCGACCACCTCGCCACTCGCATCCGCCGCCATGCGGAGAACCTCGCCGTCCTCGGCGGCGCCGTCTCCCGCAGGCAGTGGAGCAACCCGGTGTCCATGACCGAGGTGCTGCGCTCGGCCATCGCCGAGGTCGAGCAGTACTCGCGGGTCAAGCTCGTGCCGCCGATCGACGGCACCCTGCGCGGGCACGCGGTCGCCGACGTCATCCACCTGCTGGCCGAACTGGTCGAGAACGCCACGGTGTTCTCCGCCCCGCACACCCAGGTGCTGCTACGGGCCAACCTCGTGACCTCGGGGCTCGCCGTCGAGGTCGAGGACCGCGGGCTCGGCATGCCCGTCGGCGAACAGAACCGCATGAACGCCCTGCTCACCGACCCAGACCAGGTCAACGTCGCCAGCCTGCTGGCGGACGGGCGGATCGGGCTGTTCGTCGTCTCACAGCTCGCGAAGCGACACGGCATCCATGTCCGCCTCCAGACCAACATCTACGGCGGTGTCCAGGCCGTACTCGTCGTGCCGGAGGGGCTGTTGGGCGCGGAGCCGGGGGCGCGCACGGGTGCCGCGCGGGGGCATGAGCCGCAGGGGGTGGCGGGAGCGGCCGTGCCGTCGCACTCTCCTGCGCAGTCCTCGTCGCCCTCTGCGCAGGCGCGTCCGCAGCAGGCGCCGGTGCCGCCGCCGCAGCGTCGGCAGTCCGCGGGGGAGGCCACGTCGCCTTCGCCCGCGGCCGCTTCTGCCGGGATGGAGAGCGGCGGGCAGCGGGGCGTGACGGAGACGCAGCCGCAGGCGTCGCAGGGTGCGTCGCTTCGGCAGCAGCCGGAGGCCGAGGGGAGGGGGTCGGGCCCCGGTGCGAACGGCACCGCTCCGGCGCCGCTGCCTGTGCGCGGCGCCAGGGGGGGACGGTCCAACCCGGCGGAGGCCGTGCCCGGCATCAGGCCTGACGAACGCCGGCTCGTCGCGGAGAACACCGGCACACCGCCGACCCCGCGCGTCAGCACCGTCCGCGGCACCATGGGCAAACCCACACTTCCGCGACGCCGGGCCCAGGAGCACATCGCACCTCAGCTGCGGGGAGGCCCCGCGCCGCGCCAGGAGTCCGAGTATCTCGCCGGGCACGACCCGGGGTTGATGGCGGCCTTCCAGCGGGGGATCGGGTTGGCGGAGACGCAGCAGCACATGGAGTCGGCGGGTGGGGATGCCGGGTTTGTGGGTGGCGGATCTGTGGAGGCTGGGCACATGGGCGCCGAGCACAGGGGAACCGAGCACATGGGCGGCGGATCCACGGAGTTGGGGCTCGGGGAGTCCGGACATGCGGAGTCGCGTCATGTGGAGGCGCGTCATGTGGGTGGCCAGCACAGGGCTGGCGGGCACATGGATTCCGGCCACATGGGCGACGTGGGCGACGGACCCATGGGTCCGGGGCATATGGGCGCAGGCCACATGGACGCCATGCACACAGCTTCGGGCCACACGCTCCTGGGCCACACGGCGTCCGGCCACACAGCTCTTGGCCACACGGTGTCCGGCTCTATGGGCTCTGGCCATATGAGCGAGGGGCACGCGAACACGAGCCACATGAGCACGGGTCACATGGACTCGGCACACACCGCCACCACACACGGGACCACAGCGGCGTTCACCCCCTCACCACGCACGGCCTCCGACACCACCCCACCCATGCCGGAGCCGGCCCGCTCGAACCCCACGCCGCCCCCACTCACCCGCCTGGAGTCCGTCCGCCCGGAACCAAGTCGCTTTGAGCCCACCAGTCTCGACACGGGCCGCACGCAGAGCCCACATCTGCGCCCGACGTCCCTGGATGCACTCGACATGGTCGTGCCCCCCACGACCACCCGGCCTCCCATGGGTGCAACGCCCATGGACCCGGCCCATGTAACCGAGCCGCACCCCGGGCCCGTGCCCGGCACCGACCACACCACTTGGCCCGACGGGAGCGCACCAGCCGGATGAGCACGACCATGACCAGCTCGAAGTCCGCCTGGGAGTCCACCCCCAACCCCAGCGCTCCCGCAGACCTTCGTACCTCAAGGAGTCGATCCATCATGGCGAGCGAAGCGCCGACCGCCCATGTCTCCGATCTCGACTGGCTGATGAGCGGGCTAGTGCAGCGCGTGCCGCACACAAGCAGCGCGGTCCTGCTGTCCTGCGACGGGCTCGTGAAGTCGGTACACGGCCTCGACCCGGACAGCGCCGACCACATGGCCGCCCTGGCCTCCGGCCTGTACTCCCTCGGCCGCAGCGCCGGGGTCCGCTTCGGCGACGGCGGGGACGTGCGTCAGGTCGTCGTCGAGCTGGACTCGACCCTGCTCTTCGTGACCACGGCCGGCTCCGGCACGTGTCTCGCCGTGCTGGCCGGACGCGAGGCCGACGCCGCGGTGCTGGGCTACGAGATGGCCATGCTCGTCAAGAGCGTCCGCCCCTACCTGGTCACCGCTCCCCGGCAGCACGCCGCCGAACCCCCTGCGATGAGGCCTTGAACGTGACGGCGGCCGGCGACGGGCCCTGGCTCGACGATGCGGCCGGACGGCTGGTGCGCCCTTTCACGGTCAGCAACGGCCGTACCAGGCCCACCGTCGCGCTCGACCTCATCTCGCAGGTGATGGCCACCGGGGCGACCCCCCTCGGCTACCTCGGCCCCGAGCACGAGCAGGCACTCGACCTGTGCCGCGCGCCCGTCTCGGTCGCCGAGGTCGCCGCCCACCTGAAGCTGCCGGCGGCCGTCACCAAGGTGCTGCTGGCGGACCTCGTCGACTGCGGGGCGCTCACCACCAAGCCCCCCGAGTTCCACCACAACCCGACAGACCGGGCTCTTCTGGAGGCAGTGCTCGATGGACTACGACGACAGCTCTGACCCCTTCCCCACCGCACTGAAGATCTTGGTGGCGGGAGGCTTCGGGGTAGGCAAGACGACCTTTGTGGGCGCGGTCAGCGAGATCGCGCCACTCAGCACGGAGGAACTGCTCACCACGGTCAGTGCCGCGACCGACAGCCTCGAGGGCGTCGAGAACAAGGTCGAGACGACCGTGGCCATGGACTTCGGCCGCATCACACTCGATCCGGAACACGTCCTGTATCTGTTCGGCACGCCCGGACAGGAACGGTTCTGGTTCATGTGGGACGAACTCTCGGAGGGCGCGCTCGGAGCGGTCATCCTCGCCGACACCCGGCGTCTGGAGGACTGCTTCGCCGCCGTCGACTTCTTCGAGCAGCGCGGCCTCGGTTTCATCGTCGCGATCAACGAGTTCGACGGCGGCTACCGATACGACCCGGAGGAGGTCCGAGCCGCCATCGACCTCGATCCGGAGATCCCGATCGTCCGCTGCGACGCCCGGATCTCCAGCTCTGGCGTACAGACCCTGCTGACCCTGGTACGGCACCTCATCGCCCACACACCGGCACCCGCGCCCAGCCACGGGGCCCACATGTGACATCCGCACACACCAGCACGGAGCCGCATATGACGTACGCCCACAGGGACGGAATCCACCCATGAGCTACGGCCCACCCCATCCGGTCGCTCGCCTGCTGCTCACCCCCGAGGACAAGGAGGCCCCCGCCCGCGCCCGGCGACTGCTCCGACTGAGGTTGGGGGATCATCCCGACCCGGCCCTAGACGTCTTCGCGGGCCATCTCGCCGAGCTCACCGGGGCGCCGTACGCCATGGTCAACTTCATCGACGAGAACGGGCAGTTCTTCGCCGGCCTGTATGCCCGGCACCGGGTGACCCTGACGCGGGCCGACGACGCCAAGCCGGAGCTGGGCCGCCATATGGAGCGCGACCATGGGTTCTGCCCCCATGTGGTGGTGCGACGCAAGGCGCTGGTCCTGGAGGACGTCTGCGACTATCCGCGGTTCGCCGGGAATCCGATCGTCGACGAGTTCGGTATCCGCTCCTACATGGGCGCCCCGCTCATCGACAGTACGGGGATGGCGCTGGGCACGGTGTGTGTCGTCGATGTGGAGCCGCGGCCGTGGGGGAGGGCCGGGCTGGAGACCATCAAGGTGTCGGCGGCGGACCTGGTCGCCCGGCTGGAGCGACGGGAGGCCGACGGGCTCCCACTGCTCTGACTCCCGGTCCGTACAAGGAGGCCCTCGCGTCGGTAGTAACCCCTAGTAGCCCCGCCACACGTTGTCGAACGCGGCGTCCTCGATCGCCCGCCGCTGCCGTACGGCCTCCAGCTCCATCACGGCGTCGCCGACCGCGGCCAGCACGGTCGTGACGGTCTCGTCGGTGAGGCCCTCGGTGGCGTCGGCCGACTCCTCGCGGATCCCGGCAGCGGTGGCCAGGGCGGTGAGCACCGGCTCGCCCGATGCCCAGCGCTTCTCGGCCCTGTCCTTGGCGACCGAGTCGACCGGCACCGTCCGCGCGGCCCGCCGCGGGATCCGGAGGCCCCTTGGCCGGGCCGTGAGTCCCATGCGCTCCAGATCCGCGAGATAGGCCGCGGACAGTCCGCGGCCCCGGCGCCACAGCCAGTCCTCGACCGGCTCGTACGGCTCCTGCCGTACGAGGGAGGAGGCGGCCTCGTCCAGCAGTCGGTCGCCTGTCGGCGCCTGCGCGCTGGGTGTGATGAGGTCGCCGTCCAGGACGAGGGCCCGGGCGTCGATGAGGTCGAACACCTCGGCCGCCGCGAGCGCGAGAGACAGATCGCCCTGTTCCACCGGGTGATCCGGTGCCATGTCCAGGGCGACGATCGCGAGGTCCCGTGCGGTGTTCATGAGCGGCTCCTGGTCAGTCGGCCGAGTGCGGGGCGCGGGCGTGCGGCCGCCTCGCGGGTCGGGGCGTCTTACGCCGATTCTCGCTGCCGTTCGGGCGCCGTGTGGCGTACTACCAGCATGTGGTGCGGGAAGCCGATTCTCAGCCCGGCGTGGCCACGGCCGCGGCGAGGACCACGAGGGCGGCGAGCAGCAGGTCGGGCAGTGCCCCGTGCTTCGAAGGGGGACCGCCGGCGTCCGGGCCGAGGGTGTGAAGGAAAGCTGTGGCGCCGCTTAAGAAATCCTCGATGGACCAGGACGCCGCCGTACGGCAGATTGCTACGCGATTCCACCCCCCTTCCCGGCCGCGGGCTCGATCGGCATGCCCGCGGCCGGGACTCACGCACAGGAGCCGTTGCGTTGAAGGCGCTGGTCAAGGAGAAGGCGGAGCCCGGGCTGTGGCTCGCGGACGTTCCGGAACCGGCCGTCGGGCCCGGTGACGTACTGATCAAGGTGCTGCGCACCGGTATCTGCGGCACCGATCTGCACATCCGGTCCTGGGACGGCTGGGCGCAGCAGGCGATCCGCACCCCGCTCGTGGTCGGGCACGAGTTCGTCGGCGAGGTCGTGGAGACCGGTCGGGACGTCACGGACATCGCCATCGGCGACCGGGTCAGCGGTGAGGGCCATCTGGTGTGCGGGAAGTGCCGCAACTGCCTGGCCGGCCGCCGCCACCTGTGCCGTGCCACGGTCGGCCTCGGCGTGGGACGGAACGGTGCCTTCGCCGAGTACGTCGCCCTGCCCGCCGCCAATGTGTGGGTGCACCGGGTGCCCGTGGACCTCGATGTCGCGGCGATCTTCGACCCGTTCGGCAACGCCGTGCACACCGCGCTGTCGTTCCCGCTGGTCGGCGAGGACGTACTGATCACCGGCGCCGGTCCGATCGGCCTCATGGCGGCGGCGGTGGCCCGGCACGCGGGCGCGCGCAACGTCGTGATCACCGACGTCAGCGAGGAGCGGCTGGAGCTGGCCCGCAAGGTCGGCGTGAGCCTGGCGTTGAACGTGTCCGAGTCCAGCATCGCCGACGGGCAGCGCGTACTCGGCCTGCGCGAGGGCTTCGACATCGGTCTGGAGATGTCCGGCCGCCCCGAGGCCATGCGCGACATGATCGCCAACATGACGCATGGCGGCCGTATCGCCATGCTCGGCCTGCCCGCCCAGGAGTTCCCGGTCGACTGGGCGCGGATCGTGACCTCGATGATCACCATCAAGGGCATCTACGGCCGCGAGATGTTCGAGACCTGGTACGCGATGTCCGTGCTGCTGGAGGGCGGCCTCGACCTCGCCCCCGTGATCACCGGCCGGTACGGCTACCGCGACTTCGAGGCGGCGTTCGCCGACGCGGCCAGCGGTCGCGGCGGCAAGGTCATCCTCGACTGGACCGCCTGAGTCACCGCGTAAGTCCTCTGCATTCCTAGGAGCATTGAGATGTTCGACTCCGTGCGCGACGACCTGCGCGCCACCCTCGACGAGATCCGCGCCGCCGGCCTGCACAAGCCCGAGCGCGTCATCGACAGCCCCCAGTCCGCGACCGTCAACGTCAGCGCCGGCGGCCGCCCCGGCGAGGTCCTCAACTTCTGCGCCAACAACTACCTGGGCCTCGCCGACCACCCCGAGGTGATCGCCGCCGCCCACGAGGCACTGGACCGCTGGGGCTACGGCATGGCGTCGGTGCGCTTCATCTGCGGCACGCAGGAGGTGCACAAGGAACTGGAGGCCAGGCTCTCGGCGTTCCTCGGCCAGGAGGACACGATCCTGTACTCCTCCTGTTTCGACGCCAACGGCGGTGTGTTCGAGACGCTCCTCGGCCCCGAGGACGCGGTGATCTCCGACGCCCTCAACCACGCGTCGATCATCGACGGCATCAGGCTGTCGAAGGCCCGCCGCTTCCGCTACGCCAACCGTGATCTGGCGGACCTGGAGCGGCAGTTGAAGGACGCGTCGGACGCCCGGCGCCGGCTGATCGTCACCGACGGCGTCTTCTCCATGGACGGCTATGTGGCCCCGCTGCGCGAGATCTGCGACCTCGCCGACCGTTACGACGCCATGGTCATGGTCGACGACTCGCACGCCGTCGGCTTCGTCGGCCCCGGTGGGCGCGGCACCCCCGAGCTGCACGGCGTCATGGACCGCGTGGACATCATCACCGGCACCCTCGGCAAGGCGCTCGGCGGCGCCTCCGGCGGCTATGTCGCGGCCCGCGCCGAGATCGTCGCCCTGCTGCGCCAGCGCTCCCGGCCGTACCTCTTCTCGAACACCCTGGCCCCGGTGATCGCGGCGGCCTCCCTCAAGGTCCTCGACCTCCTGGAGTCGGCCGACGACCTGCGCGTCCGGCTGGCCGAGAACACCGCCCTGTTCCGCCGCCGTATGACGGAGGCGGGCTTCGAGATCCTCCCCGGTGATCACGCCATCGCGCCCGTGATGATCGGCGACGCGACGAAGGCCGGCCGGCTGGCGGAGCTGCTGCTGGAGCGGGGCGTGTACGTGATCGGTTTCTCGTACCCGGTGGTGCCGCAGGGGCAGGCGCGCATCCGCGTCCAGCTGTCCGCCGCGCACTCGACGGACGACGTCAACCGTGCCGTGGACGCCTTCGTCGCGGCCCGGGCGGAACTGGAGGCCTGACGTCCGGGCGGCCCGGACATATTGCGATAATCGATCTCATGATCGAAGCGCGGCGGCTCCACATCCTCCGTGCGGTGGCCGACCACCGCACCGTGACGGCGGCTGCCGCCGCGCTGTATCTCACGCCCTCCGCGGTCTCCCAGCAGCTCGCGGCCCTGGAGCAGGAGACGGGCCACCGCCTGGTGGAGCGCGGGGCCAAGGGCGTACGGCTGACCCCGGCCGGCGAGATCCTGCTCAACCACACCAACGCCGTCCTCGCCCAGTTGGAGCGGGCGGAGGCCGAGCTCGCGGCGTACAGCTCGGGCGCGGCCGGCACGGTCACCGTCGCCTCCTTCGCGACCGGTATCGCCCTGGTCGTCGCGCCCGCGGTGGCCCGCCTCGCCGGGACGTCCCCCGGCATCCGCATCCGCGTCCAGGACGCCGAGGGTGATGCCAGCCTGCCCATGGTGCTGGACCGGCAGGTCGACATCGCGGTGGCCGTGGAGTACCGCGGGGCACCGCCCGCCGACGACCCCCGTCTGTCCCACGTGCCGCTGTACGCCGAGCCCTTCGACGCGGTGGTCCCGGTCAGCCACCGCCTGGCCGACGCGGCCGAGGTGCCGCTCGCCGAGCTGGCCAAGGACACCTGGATCGGCCCGTACCCCGGCAACCCCTGCCATGACGTGGTGGTCCTGGCCTGCGAGAACGCGGGCTTCCAGCCTCGCCTCGAACATTCCTCGGACGACTTCCGCGCGGTCGTCGCCCTCGCCTCGGCCGACGCGGGGGTGGCCCTCGTGCCGCGCTCGGCGCTGCGCGGCATGGACCTCGCCGGGGTCGTCGTACGTCCCGTCGACGGCGTGGCACCCACGCGTCGGGTCTTCGCGGCCGTACGGCGAGGAGCCGAGGAGCATCCCTTGATCCGGCCGGTGCTGGAGGCGCTCGGCGAAGGCGGCGGGGGAGTGAGCCTGCCGTAACAGCGTCGTTTCATATGTGGGATAGCGTCCCGAATATGAAACAGGAAGCAATGGGCGGCGAAGTCCCGGACACCGTCGACACCCGCCTCGGCGCCCGCCTCGCCGAGCTGCGGGCCGAACGCGGCTGGTCCTTGGGCGAGTTGGCGGACCGCAGCGGCATCAGCCGCTCGACCCTGTCCCGGGCCGAGCGGGCGGAGATCAGCCCCACCGCCTCGCTGCTGAATCGCCTCTGCCATGTCTACGGCCGCACCATGTCCCAGCTGCTCAGCGAGGTCGAGTCCGAGCCCGCGCTGCTGGTGCGGGCGGCGGAGCAGCCGGTGTGGGAGGACCGTTCCTCCGGTTTCGTACGGCGATCCGTGTCGCCGCCGCACGCCGGGCTGCGCGCCGAACTCGTCGAGGGACGGCTGGCCGCGGGCGCCGACATCGCGTACGACCGGCCACCCGTACCGGGTCTGGAGCAGCACATCTGGGTGCTGGAAGGGACGCTTGAGGTGACGGTGCAGGAGGTCGAGCACCGACTCGGCGCCGGGGACTCTCTGCGGATGCGGGTATGGGGGCCGACGCGGTTCCGGTGCGCGGGGCCCGGGACGGTGCGGTATGTGCTGGCGGTGGTGCTGCCGTGATCGTGACCCGACTGGACGAGGCCCAACTGCTGGACCACGTCGATGACCTGGCCGACCTGCTGATGGACACCGTGGCGGACGGCGCGTCCGTCGGATTCATCGCGCCCCTCGACCGTACGGCGGCCCGGACCTGGTGGAAGGAGCGCGCGGCGGTCGTCGGCGCCGGGCGGCTGGCGGTGTGGGTGGCCCGCCGGGACGGGCGAGCCGTCGGCACGGTCGGTCTCGCCTTCGCCGACAAACCCAACAGCGGCCATCGGGCCGAGCTGGTCAAGCTGATGGTGCACCGGGAGGCGCGGGGACAGGGCCTTGGCCGCAGACTCCTGACGACCGCCGAGCAGGCCGCGACCGACGCCGGTGTCACCCTCCTCCACCTGGACACCGAGACCGACAGCCTCGCCGAGCGCCTGTACGGCTCGGCCGGCTGGACCCGGGCCGGAGTGATCCCGGACTACGCGGCGAGCCCGGCGGGCGTGCTGCGGCCGACGACGATCTACTTCAAGTACGTGTGACCGAGGCCGCTGACTGTCAGAGCCGCGTGGAACACTCGCCGTCGTTGATCGGCCGAGGGGGATCGCCTGCCATGGCCGTGAGTATTTCGTTCATCAGCGCGACGACGGAGGAGGTGGACAGAGTCTCATGCCGGATGCCGAAGACGTGCGCCGTATCGCCCTGTCCTTGCCGGACACGACCGAGAAGATCGCCTGGAGCATGCCCACGTTCCGGGTCGCGGGCAAGATGTTCGCCACGTTGCCCGAGGACGAGACCTCCATCGCGGTGCGCTGCCCCAAGGAGGAGCGCGACGAACTGGTCCTGGCCGAGCCGGACAAGTTCTGGATCGCGGACCACGAAGCACAGTTCGCCTGGGTACGGGCCCGGCTCGCCGCCCTGGAGGGCGACGGCGAACTGCGCGACATCCTCTCCGACTCCTGGCGTCAGGCCGCCCCGACCCGTCTCCTTGAGGCGTATCCGGACTTGGGGTTGGCGACGGGGGACTGAAAACCCGTGGGGCGTTGTCAGTGCCTCGTGTCATGCTCCGAGGGCAGGTGTGGGAGCCGGGGCGGAGGGGGCCTCGGCTACCACGGGGGCTGGTGTGACTTCCGCGGTCGGCGCCGGTGCGGCCCGAGCGGCACTGAAGCGGGCAGGGCACGAATAAACGAGTGCGCGACCATCGACACGAGTGCGGTATTGTTTCCATGCACGTTCGGCGGGGGGAAACCCCAGGTCAGACGGGCATCGGGACGTGGCGCAGCTTGGTAGCGCACTTGACTGGGGGTCAAGGGGTCGCAGGTTCAAATCCTGTCGTCCCGACTTGTGAAGCGGCAAGTCAGGGGTGTGTCGGAGGTTTCCGACACACCCCTTTCATCATTTCTGGACGGTGTCAACGCCCGCCGCCGAGCGCCGCGAGCACCACGGACCTGGCCTCCTCCTGGATCCGGCGCAGATGGTCCGGTCCGAGGAAGGACTCCGCGTAGATCTTGTAGACGTCCTCGGTGCCCGAAGGGCGGGCCGCGAACCAGGCGTTGGCGGTGGCGACCTTGATGCCGCCGAGAGCGGCGCCGTTGCCGGGGGCCTCGGTGAGGACCGTGGTGACCGGCTCTCCGGCGAGGCTGTCGGCGGTGACCTGGCGCGGGGACAGCTTGGCGAGCAGGGCCTTCTCCTCACGGGAGGCCGGGGCGTCGACACGCGCGTAGGCCGGGGCGCCGAAGCGGTCGGTGAGCTGGGCGTAGTGCTGCGACGGGGTCCTGCCGGTGACCGCCGTGATCTCGGAGGCGAGCAGGGCGAGGATGATGCCGTCCTTGTCGGTGGTCCACACCGAGCCGTCGCGGCGCAGGAAGGACGCGCCCGCCGACTCCTCGCCGCCGAAACCGAGCGTTCCGTCGGACAGGCCGTCCACGAACCACTTGAAACCGACCGGGACTTCGACCAGCGGTCGGCCGACGTCGGCCGCGACCCGGTCGATCATGCTGGACGACACCAGGGTCTTGCCGATCCCGGCGCCCGCGGGCCACTGCTCCCGGTGCGAGAACAGGTACGAGATGGCCACGGCCAGATAGTGGTTGGGGTTCATCAGGCCCCCGTCCGGCGTGACGATGCCGTGCCGGTCGGCGTCGGCGTCGTTGCCGGTGGCGATGTCGAACCGGTCGCGCTGCTCGATGAGCGAGGCCATGGCGTACGGCGAGGAGCAGTCCATGCGGATCTTGCCGTCCCAGTCCAGCGTCATGAAGCGCCAGGTGGGGTCGGTGAGCGGGTTCACCACCGTCAGGTCGAGCCGGTGCTGTTCGGCGATCCGGCCCCAGTAGGCGACGGAGGCACCGCCCAGCGGATCGGCGCCGATGCGCACACCGGCGGAGCGGATCGCCTCCAGGTCCAGCACGTTCGGCAGGTCGGCCACGTAGTTGCCGAGGAAGTCGTGGCGTCCGGTGCCGGGTGCGGCCAGCGCGCGGGTGTAGGGGATGCGCCGTACGTCCTTCAGACCGCCGGTGATGATCTCGTTGGCGCGGTCCTGGATCCAGGAGGTCGCCTCGGAACCGGCGGGGCCGCCGCTCGGCGGGTTGTACTTGAAGCCGCCGTCGGCGGGCGGGTTGTGGGAGGGGGTGACCACCACACCGTCGGCGAGGCCGGACGTGCGCGACCGGTTGGTGGTGAGGATGGCGTGCGAGACCGCCGGGGTGGGCGTGTATCCGTCGGCCTGGTCGATGAGGACGGTCACGTCGTTGGCGGCGAACACCTCCAGCGCCGTGATCCGCGCGGGCTCCGACAGGGCGTGGGTGTCGGCGCCCAGGAAGAGGGGACCGTCGGTGCCCTGGGCGGCGCGGTACTCGCAGATGGCCTGGCTGGTGGCCGCGATGTGGTCCTCGTTGAACGCCGTCGTGAGGGACGAGCCGCGGTGTCCCGAGGTGCCGAACGCCACCCGCTGTCCGGGCTCGGCCGGGTCGGGATGCAGCGCGTAATACGCCGTGACCAGGCGGGCCACATCTACGAGGTCCTCGGGTCCGGCGACCTGCCCAGCTCGCGCGTCCTGCATTTCCCGCTCCTCCGCAAGGTCGACCGTTGGGTACGGCCCTCATTCTCCCCTGCCCGGCCCGCCGGGACGCGCACCATGCGGCCGTTGTGGCTTGCGTCCAGCGGTTGCGGCGGCATGGTGACGGAGACGGCCCCTCAGGCGAGCGCCCGCAGGGCCATTTCTTGCCGCGCCGTCACTTGACGTCAGGGGGGTCAGGCGTACGCGTCGAAGGGGATGCCGGACGGCTTCGTGTGGTCGAGGGCCCACTGGAAGTCGCCGTCATCGATCTTGATGGTGGCGGAGCCGAAGTCGGCGCTCATGAGCTTGTCGCGGTATCCGGCGGGATAGCCGTTCCACCCCACCAGGCGGGGGAAGAACCAGTTGCCCGTGGCGTTCTCCGCCGGCTCGTCATTGCCGCCCGCGAACCGGAAGCAGTGACTCGACGCACCGTCCTTGTGGTAGACGATCTTCGGGTGGGTGCCGTCGAAGCGGATCGCCGAACGGGCCGCCGACTGATAGGTGTTGTGCTGGGACACCGACACGTACTCGGCTTGGTTGTTGTTGATCCACACGATCACGTGTTCCCAGTCATGGGTGTGGCCGAGGGCCGCCGGACCGAGGGTGATCTGGTCCTTCTCGAAGTAGCTGGCGTACATCACCGCGCACCAGCCGTTGTTGCACTTCGCGCGCGAGTAGGTGTTGGCGTTGGCCAGCTGGGCGTAGTCGTGGCACTTGCCGTTGACGTCGCCGCCGAGCTTGAGGCCCGGGTTGATGGTGCTGTCGGCGCCGATGGCGGCGGTGGCGTAGCAGCCGTCGCCGTCATAGTCGTAGGCGGGGGAGAACGTCTGCTCCAGGCTGTCGGCGTTCTGCGGCAGCAGGGTCAGGACGTTCGCGTGGGCACTCGCGGGAAGGGCCACGACGAGCGTCATCGCGCCGAGCGTGCCGAGGGCGGCCTTGGCGAGGGATCTCAACTTGCGCATCACGTCTCCTTGTCGAGCGGCCATGGTCAGCAGTAGAGGTTGCCGCCCGGCGAGACGCCGAGGATGGAGGTGAACCGGTTGTAGGCGTCGACGCGGCTCTGCACCTGCGCCGGGTTCTTGCCGTCGCACTCCAGGGAGCCGTTGATGGAGCGGATGGTCTGGCCGAAGCCGGCCTGGTTGACCATGGCGTTGTGCGGGGTCATGGTGCCGGGGCCGGTCTGGGTGTTCCAGTACCACAGGCCGGTCTTCCAGGCGACGGCCGACTCGTTCTGCACCCGCCAGGGGTTGTTGAGCAGATCGATACCGAGCGCGTCACCGGCGGCCTTGTAGTTGAAGTTCCACGACAGCTGGATGGGGCCGCGGCCGTAGTAGGCGGCCTGGCCCGCCGGGCAGCCGTAGGGCTGGCTCCAGTCGCAGTAGTGGGGGTAGTTGGCCGTGTTCTGCTCGACGATGTGGACGAGTCCGCCGGTCTCGTGGTTGACGTTGGCGAGGAAGGCGGCGGCCTCCTGCTTCTTCACCGTGTCGCTGCCGGTATTGGCGAAGCCCGGGTAGGCACTCAGCGCGGCGGTCAGGCCGCTGTACGTGTAGAACGAATTCCGGTTCGGGAACATCTGGTTGAACTGCGCCTCGCTGACGACGAACCCGGACGGGTTGCCGCCGCCTCCGCTCGCGGGCGCGTTCCACTTCTGGTTCGCGGCGCCCGTGCAGCTCCAGATCTGCAGCCGGGTGCCGTTGGCGCTGTTGTTCTCCCGGACGTCCAGGCACTTGTTAGCGGCCGGGTTGACGATGTCGCGCGCCGCGGTGACCACCCACTGCTGGTTGGCGCTGCCCGAGCAGTCCCACAGCTGGACCGCGGCGCCGTCGGCGGTGCTCCGGTCGACGACGTCGAGACACTTGCCGAGCGCGCGCAGGGTCCCGTCACCGGAGTTGGACCAGATCTGGGCGCCGGTCCCGTTGCAGTCGTAGAGCTGCACGGCGGTGCCGTTGGCGTTGCTGGCGCCCGCCACGTCGATGCACTTGCCGGCGAGGCCGGTGATCGTGCCGTCGGCTGCCTGGGCGGGGGTCACGGTGAAGAGCGCGGTGAGGACGGCGGAGAGGACGGCGAAGACCGCGAGCCGGGGTCTGAACTGGGTCATGGACATGGTTGAGGACGCTCCCTGGAGATGTCGGGGGGTGGGTCGGCCGCCCCTCGGGCGGAGGGACGGCCGACGACGGAGCTCGGTGACGCGTTACGGGTAGTTCGTCAGATTGGCCACGTTGCTGCTGGAGTTGGACGGGCCACCCGTGCTGTTGACGACGTGCCGGATGGTGCCCGTGCCGCCGAGGGAGACGGTCACCATGCTGGTGAAACGCACTCCCGCGTTGTTCGGCGCCTCGATGGCCCGCTCGGCGGCCACGCTCGGGTTGACGTTGAAGTAGCAGTAGCTGCCGAGGCCGTAGGCCTGATGACTGGTGACGGAGTCGGCGACCTTGTAGGCGGCGTAGCCCTGTGTGGAGCCGTTCATCCAGGCCGCCTGGTTGGGCGGGTCGTACGGCATCTCGTTCTGGTAGAAGTACGTCCGGCCGCCGTTGCCGTTCCAGATGGTCTGGTACTTCTGGTAGTGCTCGACGAACAGGCCGTACGCGGTGACGTTGTCGCCGTTGACGATCAGTCCGGTGTCCCCGGTGTTGGTGTTCCAGCCGACGCCGCTGCCGTGGTCGGCGCGCCAGATCCACATGTGGTCGCCGATGACGTTGTCGCTGTTGATGACAAGGCTGGTGGTCGCCTTGCCGACGGCGGCGCCGCCGACGCGGAAGTACACGTCGTGCAGGGACGTCGGGTTGGCGGTGTGCGACGCGGACGAGCCCGTCGGGCCGACCTCCATCAGGGTGGGCGAGTTGGTGGTGCCGGCGTCGAAGAGAACACCCGCGACCTTCACGCCGTCCACGTCGGCCACCTTCATCGCGGTGACACCGTTGTCCGGGATGAACGTCGCCAGCCCCAGGCCGAGCACGACCGTGTCGGCGCGGTTCACCTGCAGCGTCTGATTGAGGTGATAGACGCCCGGGGTGACCAGGAGGTTCTTGCCCGCCGCCAGTGCCGCGTTGATGTCCGCGGCGGTCGCGCCCGGCTTCACGACGTAGAAGGTGTCCAGGCCCAGCGAGGTGCCGGACGGCGCTCCTCCCGCCCAGCTGGTCGCCGTGGAGTTGGACCGCACCGACGGCACGAACACCTTGTAGGCGCCGGCACCGTCGACGTACAGGAACGGCTTCTCCCGGCTGACCGGGGTCTGCCCGACGGTGGTGTACGGCGGGTTGGGGAAGCTGGTGCCCGGGACGCCCTGGCTGCCGACGAACACCATGTTCCAGTTGGAGCCGGTCCAGCTGCCGAGCTGGGAGTTGCGGGTCAGCCACTGCTGCTGGCTGCCGGAGTTGACCTGACCGTCGACCTTGGTGTCGGCGAGCAGACCGCCGCTGGACCAGCCGTTGTCGTCGAGGGCGAGGTTGCCGCGCAGATGCATCCGGCGGTACGCCGCCGCCTGCGAGACCGCCCAACGGTCGCTGCCGCTGGTCGGGTTGACGGACAGGTTCTCGGCGCCGCGCCAGAAGTTCTGCGTCGTGTTGCCCTGGAACCAGTCCGCCTCGGCGTGCACCGCGCCGTTGATCGTGACCGCGTCCGGGGACAGGCCGAGCCCGGCGGCCTGGGTGTAGAAGCCGACGTTGACGTCCGCGCTGTAGGAGCCCGGCTTGAACAGCACGGCGTAGCGCTGGGAGCCGAACTGGTTCGTCTCCTGCTGCTGGAAGATGGAGTTGAGCCTGCTCTGGATCGTCGACGTCGACATGGACGGGTCGAAGACCACGACGTTCGGGCCGAGGTCCGGATTCGCCGTCGACTGGTTCACGGGGACCACCTGGAAGCGCTGGGCGGCGCTGCCGTTGCAGGTGTACTGCACGAACTGCACGCCGTCGGCGAGCGAGGCCCCCGGGTCGTCCAGGCACTTGCCGCTGTTGCGGTTGACGAAGTGGTAGGCGCCGCCGCCCTCGTCGACGGGCAGCCACTGCTGGTTGGCGCCGCCGCCGTAGGCCCACAGGTGGACCGGCGCGCCGTCGGCGGTGGAGACGTCGGACACGTCCACGACCTGGCCGGTGTTGTTGCGGTTGTTGATGCGGACGTAGCCGTCGCTGGTGGTGGTGAAGCTCCACTGCTGGGCGGTGGTGCCGTTGCAGCCGTACTGCTGCACGACGGTGCCGTTGGCGGTGCCGGCCGCATACGCGTCCAGACACCTGCCGCTCGCGGCGTTCATGACGGTGGCGAAGTCGGCGGTCAGCGCGGCGGCGCTCGCTGGTGCCGGTGCCGAGGTGAGCAGGGAGGCGGCCGCCACGGTGACGACCGTGACGGCGGTGGATCTGCGCAGGCGCCTGAGCGCGGGTCGCAAGATGGTGAGCACGGGTCTCCTCGCCGAACTGGTCGGCCGGTGATGGGGGTTGGCTGGATCAGCCGGTGTAGCCGGCGAACACGCGGGTGTAGTCCCAGTCGGACTGGTTCACGCCGGAACAGCTGTCGGCGGGACCGCCGGTGCAGGGGCGGTCGCGGTTGGCGGACCAGAAGGTGAGCCGGGCCAGGTGGTGCTGCTGGGCGTAGGCGAGCATCGTTCGGAAGTCGGCGACCGTGACGGTCTCGTTCTGGTCGGTGATGCCGTTCATCGACGAGATGCCCATGGAGCGATAGGCCTGGTCGTCGCTGTAGCCGTACGCCGACTTCAGCGCGCCCTTGAGGCCCTCGGCGGCCCGCACGGTCAGGTCGCCCATGTTCTGTCCCGATCCGCCGAAGTCGAACGGCATGATCGTCCAGGCGTCCACGGTCAGGCCGGCGCCCGCGGCCCGGTCGATCAGGCTGGTGTCGGGGCCGTTCTGGCCGGTGCCGATGGTGACGTACACCTTCAGACCGGGGTTGTCGGCCTTGACCTGCTTCAGGGCGTCGACCGTGCGCTGCTGCACGGTCGGGCTGTCGTAGGCGTCGGCTTCGAGGTCGATGTCGATGGCCTTGAGCCCGAAGGCGCTGATCACCTTCTGGTAGGCGGCGGCCAGTTCGCCCGCACTGGAGCAGGAGCTCTCCAGCTTGTTGCCGCTCCAGCCGCCGAACGACGGGACGACATCACCGCCGTTGGCCCGCACGGTGTCGATCGTCCGCTGGTCGACACCGCCGGTCAGCGCCCGGCTGCCGTCCCACCGTGGGTCGCAGTAGCCGTTGCTGAGCACGAAGGCGAGGGTGAAGTACTTGACGCCGGTGGCCTCGGTGACCGTGGTGGGGTTCGGCGGGCTGCCCCAGCCGTTGTAGAGGTACGGCGCCACGGCCATCGGCGGGGAGGGGGCGGCCTGGGCGGGGGGCGCGGTGAGCAGGCCGGTGGTGAGGGAGAGCGCGGTGAGGGACATGGCTGCGGGGAGAGTTCTGGGCATGTGCGGGTAAGCCCTTCGTGGGGGGTGTGCGACCCGGGCCGCGTTCACCTTCTGAACGGTGAGTGCGTCACGCGGTGCCTGGCTGACCCGTGAACCTAAAGGTATGGACCACTTCCGTCAAGGCGTGAAGTAAGCCGGGAGGGAAGTGAATTGAAGTCGCGCCCGGAATGGGCGGACTCACCTCCCATGGGCGGTCTCCACCTCACGCCCCTGGCGCTGGTCGCCACGCCGCCCTTCCCGGCGCATGGCGTCAACCCCGCGTCGGCGGCCGACGCGGGGGAAAGTGACTCCGGGCGGGCGTCGCGAGCTCAGTCGGCGTCGCCGAACCACCGGCGCAGCGGGGCGAGCAACTCCTCCTGGTTCTCACCGACCCACGCCACATGGCCGTCCGGCCGCAGCAGCACGGCAGGCACGTCCAGGTCCTCGCCGACGTCGACGACGTGGTCGACCCGGCCCTCCCAGCCGTTAACCGAGAGTTGTCCGGTCCGGTCGAGCAGCAGTCCGCGCCCGCCGCGCATCAATTCGTACAGGCGGCCCTGCTTGAGCGTGAGGTCACGCATCCGGCGGCCCAGCAGTTCGTGGCCCTCGCCGAAGTCGTAGCGGACCTCGACCGCGGTGATCATCCCGGTGACGTACCGGTTCACCTCCTCGAAGTCCATCAGCTTCGAGAACAGCTCCCGTAGCGCGGTCGCGCCCGGATCGGTGCCCAGCAGCGTGATCTGCGCGCGGGTGTTGGCCAGCACGGCGGCGCCCACCGGGTGCCGTTCGGCGTGGTACGTGTCCAGCAGCCCCTCGGGTGCCCAGCCATGGACCGCCGCGGCCAGCTTCCAGCCGAGGTTGAACGCGTCCTGGACACCGAGGTTGAGCCCCTGCCCGCCGGTCGGCGGATGGATGTGCGCCGCGTCGCCCGCCAGCAGCACCCGGCCGACCCGGTAGCGCTCGGCCTGCCGGGTGGCATCGCCGAACCGGGAGAGCCAGCGCGGCGAGTGCGCGCCGAAGTCGGTGCCCGCGACGGCCCGCAGCCGCTGCTTGAACTCCTCCAGAGTCGGCTCGCTCGCCCGGTCCTCGGCCACGCCGTCCGCGGGCACGACCACCCGGTACACCCCGTCCCCGGCGGCGGAGGCGCCGAACCGCAGCTGGGTCCTGTGGACTTCGGCGACGACGGCGGCGATCCTGTCCGGATCCTCGGTCAGCTCCATCTCGCCCAGCAGTGTCTCGACCGTGGCGGCCTCGCCGGGGAAGCCGACGCCGAGCCGCTTGCGCACCACGCTGCGGCCGCCGTCGCAGCCGACGAGGTAGCGCGAGCGCAGCCGCGTGCCGTCCGTCAGCTCGACCGTCACGCCGTCCCCGTCCTGGCTCAGCCCCACCACTTCGCGACCGCGCCGGATCTCGGTGCCGAGCTCCAGGGCACGCTCGTTGAGCAGCCGCTCGGTGAGCGGCTGCGGGGTGGCGACACCGTACGGGTGGGCCGTGTCCAGCCCGTCAGGCCACGGCTTGGCGATGCCGCCGAAGAGTCCGCCGACCTGGAACTTCTCACTGACCGCGAGGAACCGGTCCAAAAGGCCGCGCTGGTCCATCATTTCGACGCTGCGCGCGTGCAGCCCCTGTCCACGGGACTGCCTGGTCGGCTCGGTCAGTTTCTCCAGCACGACCACATGCACGTCGTGCAGCCGCAGTTCGCAGGCCAGCATCAAGCCGGTCGGTCCACCGCCGGCAATGACGACATCGATCATCACAATCCCCGTTTCCGCAGGTCCTGGCTTCGGTCGGCGATTGTGCTGCACTAGGGGGGCCTTGCCGCAAGCCCCCCGGTGCGCTATAAGTTGAGCATGGCAAGGAGTTGACGGACCTCCTTGCCTTTGTTGTTCGCGTCGCCTTTGTTGTCGCGTCGCCTTTGTTCTTCTCGTCCCGACGGCTGTCTCGCCCGTCGGTCGCGCTCAGATCACGCAGCCCACATGCGCGAGCGCCTGCTTCAGCAACACCCCGTGCCCACCCGGCATCTCGCTCTGCACCGCCGGCGACAGGGCCTCCTGCGGGCTGAACCAGACCAGGTCGAGGGCGTCCTGGCGGGGCCGGCAGTCACCGGTCACCGGGACGACGTAGGCGAGGGAGACCGCGTGCTGACGCGGGTCGTGGTACGGCGTGATGCCCTGCGTCGGGAAGTACTCCGCGACGGTGAACGGCTGGAGAGAGGTCGGCACACGGGGCAGCGCCACCGGGCCGAGGTCCTTCTCCAGGTGACGCAGAAGGGCGTCGCGGACGCGCTCGTGGTGCAGCACGCGGCCGGAGACCAGCGTCCGGCTGACCGTTCCGTCCGGTCCGATGCGCAGCAGGAGGCCGATGCTGGTGACCTCACCGCTGTCGTCGACGCGCACGGGCACTGCCTCGACGTACAGGATGGGCATGTTGGCGCGTGCCTGCTCCAGCTCGTCGCTGGTCAGCCAGCCGGGCGTGGTTTCGGTCATGTCAGACATTGCTTGATCATACTTTCCAGGAATTGCGAACGCTCAGTCGCGGGGGGACGGGGGACGGGAACGGGGAAGTCCATAGAGGCGGCGGGCGTTGTCGCCGGCCGTCCACGCCGCGATGCGCAGCGCGTCCGGCAGGCTCAGCTCGTCGGCGTCCACCCGTTCCTGGAGCAGCTCGCCCAGGCCGCGACGGAACGCCAGTGCGCCGAGCCGGTACGACTCGGCCAGACCATAGGCGTCGGAGCTGTACAGCAGTTTGCGGAACGGGGTGATCTCCAGGGCCTCGGCCAGGACCGCCCGGGAGCGGGCCGGGCCGACGTGATGCAGGGTGAGGCCCACATCCAGATACACCTGCTCGAAGACCGCCGCCAGATAGGCCGCCTGGCGCTGGTACGGCCAGCAGTGCAGGAGCAGGACCGGGATCGTGCCCTTGGTGAGGTGCAGCCAGTCCGTGAGACGGGCCGGGTCCACCCGGTGCAGCCGGATGTCGTCGTCGCCGAACCCGGTGTGCAGCTGGAGGGGCAGCCCCAGGTCCACCGCCGTCCACAGCAGATGCCGTACCAGGACCGGATCGGTCAGCCGGCCGCCGTCCGCCAGCCACTGCCTGGCCGCCGCCGTCACGAGCGCGTCCGAGGGACGCGCCGGGTCCAGGTCGAAGCCGGTGCGGTAGGCGGCCACCGACTTCACGGCCACCACGCCCGGACGCCGCACGGCCTCCTCGGCGGCCGTGCGGAAGACGGTGATGTACGCGTCCGGCTCGACGCCCTCGGCCGCGACTGCCTCGGCGAGCGACTCCAGCCGTACGACTTCGTAGGCGGCGGCGTCGGCCGTGTCCGCCAGCTCCTGGGGCGTGGTGATCGGATGGGGTGTGTACCCCGTGTCGACGCAGAACGCCTCGGTCCCGGCGGCGGCCAGGAACCGGCGGCTGACCTCGCCTCCCCCCAGCTCCGCGCGCCGGGCCAGATAGGCGTCGGCGTCGGCGTGGCGCGGCAGGTCCAGCAGGGGTGCGCAGTGGCGGCGTACGGCGATGCCCAGCGGCGTGTCGAAGGTCGAGACGCCTGGCCATGGCTCGCCCTCGGTGAGCAGGGACTCGAAGCCTGCCCGGTCCAGGTCGGCGGTCACGATCCCGTGGCAGTGGTGGTCGACCAGCGGCAGCGCCGCGAGCGCCTCGTGGACCGGCCCTGTGGCGCCCATGTCAGTACTTCCACCGGTACGCCGCGGCCACCTGGTCGTCGTCGAGCCCGGCGACGGCGTCGATCTCACCCTGCCGTACGGCGATCACGGCGTCGGCGAGCACCGTGCCCAGCGCGGCACGCAGCACTTGGTCGGTACGGAACTCCGCGACCGCCTCGCCCAGCGAGGCCGGCAGTCTGCGGATGCCCCGGGCCGCCAGCTCGTCCGCACTCAGCCGCGCCGGATCCCCCGTGATCTCCCCGGGCAGCAGCGCGCCCGACGTCAGACCGTCCAGCCCGGCGGCGATCAGACAGCCCAGGGCGAGATACGGATTGGCGGCCAGGTCCACCGGCTTGACCTCCAGGTTGGCGGCCTGGTCGCGGTGGCCCGCCGTGCCGGTGACGACACGCAGTCCCGCCTCCCGGGTCTCGCGGCCCCATGCGGTGAACGCCCCGGCCCACTGCGAGGGCTTCAGCCGCAGATAGCCGGCCGGGCTCGGCACGGTCACCGCGGTGAGGGCGGGGAGGTGGGTGAGCAGACCGGCCGCGAAGGACTCGGCCTCGGGCCGCATACCGTGGCGGCGGTCACCGCCCGTGTGCAGATTGAGCCCGTCGCGCCAGGCGGACAGATGGACATGGCCGCCGTTGCCGACGCCCTGCCCGAGGACGGCCGGGGCGAAGGACGCCGCCAGGCCATGGCGCCGGGCCACCGCGCGGATGGTCTGCCGTACCAGCACGCTGTGGTCGGCCGCCGCCACCGGGTCGAGCGCGGCCACCGACAGCTCGAACTGCCCCGCCGCGTACTCGGGATGGAACTGGTCGACGTCCACGCCCTGCCGCGCGAGCGCCGCCAGCAGATCGGCGGCGCAGTCGCTCAACTCGACCTGGCGGGTGGCGCCGTACGCCGGACCCGTCACCGCGGGCACGAACGCGCCGTCGGGACCCGGTGGTTGGGCGACGGACCACTCGATCTCGACACTCGCCTTGAAGGTGACAGCGTGCCGCTCGGCGGCCTCCCGGACCGTCCGCCGCAGGAAGGTACGGCTGCACGCCGGATGCCGTTCGCCCTCCTGGGTGATGCGGTCGACCGGCGCCCACGCCCACCCGGGCTGCCCGGCCAGCTCCACCAGGTGGTCCAGGTCGGGATAGAGACGCAGATCGCCGTCCGGGGAGCCGAGGACATCGGTGGTGACGATGGAGTCGTTCGCCAGGAAGGTGTCGAACACCGGCGACATGCCGACACCCCAGGCCGCCGCCGAGGCGAGCTTCGCCGTGGGGACCGTCTTCACCCGGCCGACGCCCGCCGTGTCGACGTAGGCCAGGACGATCCCGTGCACGCCCCGCCCGGCCAGCTCACCGCTCAGCGAGCCGGCCCGCTCGACGTCACCGGGACGCCCGCCCGGGACGGGGTCGGCAAGGGTGGTCATACGGTCTCCTCGACGAGCTCGGCCGGTCCGCGCCGGTTCGTGCGGTGCCTGTCGGCGTCAGGGTTTCACGGCCACCGCGCCGTACTGCGGCACCGCGACGGGAGAGTCGGGGGCGTGCCACTGCGAGCAGGACACCATCCCCGGCTCCAGCAGCTCCAGACCGTCGAAGAAGGCGGCGATGTCCTTGCCGCTGCGTGCGGTGATCGGCGGGGTGGCGTTCTCGTTCCAGAACTTCATCGCCGGGATCTGGCCCTCGCCGCCGAGCTCGGAGTCGAAGGTCGGGTGCGTCAGGACCAGCAGACTGCCGGAGGGTACGGCGGCCAGGAGGCGCCGCACGATCTCGCGGGCCTTGTCGTAGTCCAGGACGAAGTTGAGGATGCCCAGCATCATCACCGCGACCGGCTCGCTGAAGTCCAGGGTCTGCGCGGCCCGTTCGACGATGGCGTCCGGGTCGTGGACGTCGGCGTCGATGTAGGCGGTGACGCCCTCGGGGGTGCCGGTCAGCAGCGTGCGGGCGTGCACCAGCACGATCGGGTCGTTGTCGACGTACACGATCCGTGAGTCGGGCGCGACGAGCTGGGCGATCTCGTGGGTGTTCTCCGCCGTCGGCAGCCCGGTGCCGATGTCCAGGAACTGTCGTATGCCCCGCTCCTCGGCCACGAAGCGCACGGCGCGGCCGAGGAACTCGCGGTCCGCGCGGGCGATGTCCCGGATGATCGGGAACATCCCGGCGACCTGCTCGCCGACCTGCTGGTCGACCTCGTAGTTGTCCTTGCCGCCGATCCAGTAGTTCCACACCCGCGCGTTGTGCGCCACACCGGTGTTCAGCCTCGCCGACCCGCCCGACGGGGTGTGGCCATCACTCACGACTCGTCCTCTCCTCGCACGAACGACCGAAACCGGTCATCGTCGCCATTGTGCCGCTCCGTTGATCACGCTGTCCCCGGAATCGGCGGAGCCGGTACGGCTGTTGGCGGGTGCGAGGCAAGGACGGGCCGTGCTACTCGATCTCGCTGGGGCTCGCGGCGGGCGACTTCCCCGCCAGGACGTCCTGGAGGCGCTGGGTGCCGAGCTTCACCGCCTGCTCGACGGAGTCGTGCTCGTCCCCGTCCAGGCCGCCCGCGGTGACGGTGATCGCGTCGATGCGGACGCGTACGACGGCGACGTCCTCGGTGAGGGTGACCGGTTCGCCGTCCGCCGTGCCCTGCACCGTGACGCGCAGTCCGGCGCGGTCGTCACCCACGTCGGGCGGGGAGGTCTCGATGACCTGCACCGTGCGCTTCTGACCGTTGTCGGTCACCGTGAACTGGTCGCACTCCTGCGGCAGGGTCTTCAGCCAGGCCAGGGACTCCTCCGGGTCGGTCCGCTCGTAGGCGGCGACCTGGTACAGCAGGCGGGAGTCGCCCTGCTGGAAGCCGCGCAGCGCGGACGCCCCGGCCGGCTTGCCCAGCAACTCGTCGGTGTAGAGGCCGTCCAGCAGCCGCTGGCAGTCGGCGGCGTCCGTCTTGCCGGTGAGGAAGTCGTCGGCGTCGACGGAGCCGATGATCAGGGTGTCGTGCCAGTTGGCCACCTCGGAGTCCTTCACCTGCGTCCAGTCGTCCTCGATGTCCGCCTCGGTGATCAGCGCGGTCTGCGCGCCGGACCCGGTGAGTGTGGCGGTGGGCGAGGGCGACGCCGTCTGCCGGGCGACGGCCGCGGCCCGGGAGACGTCCTCGTCGCCGCCGTCCGAGCAGGCCGCGGTGGTCAGCAGAGCACCGGCGGCCAGGGCCGAGCAGACAGCACGGACGGATCGGGACGGGCGTCGGGTCATCTGGGCAGCCTCCTGTGGACGTGACACGTGTGCCCAGCGCATCACCGCCCCCAACGGTTCACCATCCGCGCCGGACCGTTCGAGTGAGCGCGCCCGAAGGCACCGGCGCCTCGGCCGCCGGGCTGCCGCTCTGGCGCGATGACCGGCCCCGGCTGTTCAATGAGGCTGCACATCATGCGGCCCAGGGGCCCAGGGGCCGACGAGAACAGGGGAGGAGCCGTCCGTGTCACCCGCCGCCGTGCCACCCGTGGGAGCGCGTATCCGGCAGGCGCGCCTCACACGAGGGACGAGCCTGCGCGCACTGGCCCGCGAGGTCGGGGTCTCGGCGAGCCTGATCTCGCAGATCGAGACCGGCAAGAGCCAGCCCTCCGTGAGCACGCTGTACGCCATCACCACAGCCCTTGGCATCTCCGTCGAGTCCCTCTTCGACGCGGCCGACGCCGATGTCCATGTCCCCTCCCCCGTGGAGGCGGCCTCCGGCACCGTCCTGCACGCCCTGGCCGCCTTCGCCGCTGACCCCGGCCGCCGTATCGGCCCGCTGGTCGCACCCGACGAGCGGGAGGTGCTGGAGCTGGACTCGGGTGTGGTGTGGGAGCGCCTCGGCCAGGTTCCCGGCACCCACGTCGACTTCCTGCTGGTGACGTACCGGCCCGGCGGGTCCTCCTCCAGCTCCGGCGGCCTCATGCGCCACACCGGCACCGAGTACGGCTATCTGACCTCGGGCGAGCTGATCCTCACCCTCGGCTTCGACGAGTACACGCTGCGCCCGGGCGACGCGGTCTGCTTCGAGTCGACGACCCCGCACCGCTACCGCAACGATGGAGATGTGCCGGCCATCGGCACCTGGTTCGTGTTCAGTGACACTTGACACCCGCCCTGGACAGTCGTTCACTCCGAAGTGGGGGTGGTCGCCATGGCGATCCGCACATTCGGACCCAATGCCGTCGACTGGGAAGAACGCGTCGACCTGGACCGGCTGCGCAAGCAGCGACTGGCCCGTCTGAACGAGACCCTGAACCGCTCCGAGCTCGGCGCGGTGCTCAGCTTCGACTTCGCCAACATCCGCTACATGACCGCCACGCACATCGGCACCTGGGCGATGGACAAGCTGATCCGCTTCGCCCTGCTGGTGCGCGGCGGCGAACCCGTCGTCTGGGACTTCGGCTCCGCCGCCCGCCACCACCAGCTCTACAACCCGTGGCTCGATTACAGCGACGGCAAGGGCGGCCCGCCCACCGGCGCCCGCGCCGGCATCTCCACGCTCCGCGGCGCCTTCCACCCGGAAGCGGGCATCGCCGAGGACGTCGCCGCCAAGATCGCCGCCGAGCTGCGCGTACACGGCCTGGCCGGCGAGCCGCTCGGTGTCGACGTCGCCGAGATGCCGGTCCTCACCGCCCTGCGCGCCGAGGGCATCGACGTCGTCGACGGCCAGCAGGTCTTCCTGGAGGCCCGTCGCATCAAGACGCCGGACGAGATCTCCCTGCTCACCCAGGCGTGCGCGATGGTGGACGCCGCGTACGAGGAGCTGTACGGCCGGCTGCGCCCCGGTCTGCGCGAGAACGAGTGCGTCGGCCTGGTCAGCAAGGTCCTGTACGACCTCGGCAGCGAGTACGTCGAGGGCGTCAACGCGATCTCCGGCGAGCGCTGTTCACCCCATCCGCATGTCTACAGCGACCGCCTGATCCGCCCCGGCGACCCCGCCTTCTTCGACATCCTGCACAGCCACCTGGGCTACCGCACCTGCTACTACCGCACCTTCGCCGTGGGCAGCGCCTCCAGTGCCCAGCGCGACGCCTACGTGCGCTGCCGCGAGTACATGGACCGGGCCATCGCCCTCGTCCGGCCCGGCGCCACCACCGCGGACATCGTCCAGGTCTGGCCGCGCGCCGAGGAGTTCGGCTTCGCCGACGAGACGGCCGCGTTCGCGTTACAGTACGGCCATGGCGTGGGCCTGTCCATCTGGGAGAAACCCATCTTCAGCCGGCTGGTCTCCCTCGACCATCCCGAGGTCCTCGAAGAGGGCATGGTGTTCGCGCTGGAGACCTACTGGCCCGCCGCGGACGGCTGGTCGGCCGCCCGTATCGAGGAGGAAGTGGTCGTCACCGCCGACGGCTGCGAGGTCATCACCAAGTTCCCGGCGGAGGAACTGCTGGTGGCGGGCCGCAAGTACTGGACGGTCGGCGGTGAGCTGAACACCCGCCGTGAGTCGCAGTCCCATCTGAACACCGGGACGTCATGATGGACCCGGCCGAACTCCTCGCCGCCTACGAGCAGATGACCGTCATCCGCCGTACGGAGAAGGCAGCCCACGACCTGTTCCTCCAGGGCCTCGTCAAGGGCACCACCCACCTCGCCGCAGGACACGAGGCCATCGCGGTGGGCGCGAGCGCCGCCCTGCGCCCCGACGACTACGTCTTCGCCACCTACCGCGGCCACCACCACGCCATGGCGCGCGGCGCCACCCCCGAGGAGTGCCTCGCCGAACTCATGAGCCGGGCCACGGGGTTGTGCGGGGCCAAGGGCGGCTCCATGCACCTGACCAAGGCGTCCACCGGCATGCTCGGTTCGTACGCCATCGTCGGCGCCCACCTCCCGATGGCGGCCGGCGCCGCCTGGTCGGCCAGACTGCGCGGCACCGACCAGATCGCGGTGGCCTTCTTCGGCGACGGCGCCACCAACATCGGCGCCTTCCACGAGGCGCTCAACCTGGCCGCCGTATGGAAGCTGCCGGTGCTGTTCGTCTGCGAGAACAACCTGTACATGGAGTACACCCCCATCGCCGACGTCACGGCGGTGGCCCGGCCCGCCGCCGACCGGGCGCCCGCGTACGGCATCCCCGGCGAGGTGGTGGACGGCAACGACGTCGTCGCCGTGCACGAGACGGTGGCCGGGCTCGCGGCGCGGGCACGGGCCGGAGACGGGCCCGCCCTGCTGGAGGCGCGGACCTATCGGCACTTCGGGCACAGCCGTGCCGATCCTGCGACCTACCGTCCGGCCGAGGAGGTCGAGCGCTGGCTGAAGCACGATCCGTTGGACCTGGCGCGCGGGCGGCTGGTCGAGTCGGGGGTGCCCGAGGCCGTGGTCAGAGAGGCGGAGGAGCGGGCAACGACCGTCGTGCACAAGGCCGTCGAGGCCGCGAAGGCCGCCCCGCCGCCCGATCCGGACGAGGCGCTGACCGACGTATGGGCCGACGGAGGTGCGGCGTGGCGGACCTGATCAGCTACCGGGAGGCGGTCGCCGAGGGCATCGCGCGGGAGATGCGGCGCGATCCGTCCGTCGTGTGCCTGGGCGAGGACATCGGCGAGGCGGGCGGGGTGTTCAAGACGACCGTAGGGCTGTTCAAGGAGTTCGGGCCCGAAAGGGTGTGGGACACGCCCATCTCCGAGCAGGCCATCGTGGGGGCCGCCATGGGTGCCGCGATGACCGGGATGCGGCCGGTCGCCGAGATCATGTTCTCCGACTTCCTGGCCTGTTGCTGGGACTACCTCGCCAACGAGGTCCCGAAGGTGCGGTACATGACGGGCGGCCAGGTCACCGTCCCGCTCGTGGTGCGCACCGCCAACGGCGGCGGGCTCGGCTTCGGCGCCCAGCACTCGCAGGCCACCGAGAACTGGGCGCTCACCGTGCCCGGCCTGAAGATCGCCGCACCGGCCACCCCCGCCGACGTCATCGGCATGATGGCGGCGGCGATCCGCAGCGACGACCCGGTCGTCTTCTTCGAGCACAAGGGGCTGCTCGCCTCCAAGGGCGCGCCCCCGCCCCCGGACCACGTCGTCGAGCTGGGCCGCGCCGCAGTCGTCCGCGAGGGCGCCGACGTCACCCTGGTCGCCCTCGCCTCGATGGTGCCGGTCGCACTGCGGGCCGCCGAGCTGCTGTCCGGTGAGGGCATCGAGGCCGAGGTCGTCGATCTGCGCTGTCTGGTGCCGCTGGACGTCACCGCCGTTCTCACCTCGCTCGGACGAACCTCGCGGCTGGTCACCGTCGAGGAGAACCCGTACCAGGGCGGCTGGGGCGCGACGCTCGTCTCGGTCGTCGCCGACGAGGGGTTCGGCCTGCTGGACGCGCCGCCGCGCCGAGTGGCGGGGGAGTGCGTCCCGCTGCCGTTCGCCGACGCGCTGGAGGAGCGGGTGATCCCCACCGTCGACAAGGTCGTGGCGGCCGTACGCGGACTCGCCGCCTACTGAACACCCATGGGAGGAACGGCGATGAGCAATCGGATACTCCTGCGCGGCGGTCACGTACTGTCGATGGACTCCTCCATCGGGGATCTGCCCCAGGGCGACGTCCTCATCGAGGACGGGAGGATCACGGCCGTGGAGCGGGAGATCGGCGCCGACGCGGACGTGCTCGACATGAACGGCCGTATCGTGATCCCCGGCTTCGTCGACACCCACCGGCACACCTGGGAGGCGTCCATCCGGAACGTCGCCCCCGACGCCACCCTGGACGACTACTTCGTCGACATCCTCGACACCTTCGCCCCGCTCTACACGCCCGAGGACGTGTACGCGGCCAACCTCGCGGGCTCGCTGGAGTGCCTGAACGCCGGCATCACCACCCTCGTCGACTGGTCGCACATCAACAACACGCCCGCGCATCCGGACGCCGCGATCCAGGGCCTCAAGGAGAGCGGGATCCGCGCCCAGTACGCGTACGGCAGCGCCAACACCTCGCTCGCCGACTACTGGTTCGAGAGCAAGATCGCGATCCCGGGTGACGACGTACGGCGGATCCGCGACGCCCACTTCTCCTCCGACGACGGCCTGCTGACCATGGCCCTGGCCACCCGTGGCCCCGGCTTCTGCGTCAACGACGTCGTCACCGCCGAGTGGGCCCTCGCCCGCGAGCTGGACATCCCGATCACCGTGCATGTGGCCATGGGCCGCCTCGCGGGCCGCTTCGGGATGGTCAAGCAACTGCACGACCTGGGGCTCCTCGGCCCCGACACCACCTACATCCACTGCTGCTACCTCCACGAGGACGAGTGGCGGATGGTCGCCGACAGTGGCGGGACGGTGTCGATCGCGCCGCAGGTCGAGGTGCAGATGGGGCACGGCTGGCCGCCCGTGATGAAGGCCGTCGAGTACGGGCTGCGGCCGTCCCTGAGCGTCGACGTCGTCACCACCGTGCCCGGCGACATGTTCACCCAGATCCGGGCGGCCTTCGGCGCCGAACGCGCCCGGGTCAACGCCGACTGCTGGAAGGCCAACATGCCCGTGCCCGACATCATGTTGACGGCACGTCAGATGCTGGAGATCGCGACCCGCAACGGCGCACACGTCGCCGGTCTCGAACACCGCACCGGCTCCCTCACCCCCGGCAAGCGCGCCGACGTCGTCGCCATCGACGCCACCGCGCTCAATGTCGCCCCGGTGCATGACGCGGCCGCCGCGGTGACGCTGTCGGCGGACGTCTCCAATGTCGAGACGGTCATCGTCGACGGCGTGATCCACAAGCGTGACGGCCGGCTCGTCGCCGACGTCGACCGGGCCCGGCGACTGGTCCAGGAGTCCCGGGACCGGCTCCTGGCCGCGAAGGAGGCGAAGAGCGCGGCATGACCCGACACCTGGTGCGCCTCGCCGCCGACGTCCCGGAGCCGCCGTACGACGAACTCGGCCATCGGCGACGGGAGTTGGTCGGCGAGAGCGACGGGAGTGTGCACACCGGCTTCGGCCTGTGCGAGATACGGCCCGACGGCCTCCTCGGCGCGCATGTGCACTCGTACGAGGAGAGCTTCCATGTGCTCGGCGGGGCCGTGATTCTCGATCTGCCCGAGGGGTCGTACCGCCTCGAAGAGGGCGACTACGGCCTCCTGCCGGCCGGTGTCCCGCACGCCTGGCGCGGCGCGGGGGACACGGGCGGACGCTGGGCCGACATGCTCGCCCCGGTGCCGCGCGCCCGCTACGGCCACGACACCCAGGCCGTGCCCGCGCTGCCGGCGCGCGACCCCGTCCGCATCGACGTCCGCGACCCGCGCACCAGGTCCTTCGGCCACATCGAGCCCGCGCAGATGGACCCCGGCAAGCAGTCGCAGGACCTGCTGGCGTTGTCGGCGAGCATGCGGACCGCGCTGCTCGTGTACAGCGGGATCACCGTGAAGATGATGGTCGACAGCGACCTCGGCGCGGTCGCCTCGACCATGTTCATGGTGCAGTACGCGCCCGACGGCGTCGTGGGCACGCACGACCATCCCTTCGAGGAGACGTATCTGATCCTTCAGGGCGTCGTGGACGCCACCTTCGACGGCGAGCGGTACCGGTTGGTGCCGGGCGACGTCGCCTGGGCGGGCGCGGGATGTGTGCACGGGTTCGCCAACGCGGGTCAGGGGCCGGTGCGTTGGCTGGAGACACAGGCGCCGCAGCCGCCGGTCCGGCACTCCTACCGGTTCACTCGGGACTGGGAGTATCTGAGGGAGGTTCTGGGATCATGAGCAGTGTGGTCGTCGTCGGGGGGACGTCCGGGATCGGCCGCGAGTTCGCCCGCCTGCGCGCGGGGCGGGGTGACGAGGTGGTGCTCACGGGCAGGGACGCGCATCGCGCCGCCATGGTGGCGAAGGAGGTCGGCGCCGCTTGGGGCCTCGCCCTCGATCTCTCGCGGCCGCATGAGATCGCCGGCGCGCTGGAGGGGGTCGGGCGCGTGGACCATCTGGTGATCGCGGGCATCTCACGGGACGAGAACCGGGTCGCCGAGTACGACATCGACGCCGCGCTGCGGCTGGTCACGGTCAAACTCGTGGGCTACACCGAGGTCGTGCACGCCCTGCGGCCCCGGTTGCACGACGACAGCGCGATCGTGCTGTTCGGCGGCCAGGCCAAGGAGCGCCCGTACCCCGGGGCGACGACGGTGGCGACCGTCAACGCCGGGGTGCGCGGCCTGGTGCACACCCTGGCCGTCGAGCTGGCGCCCGTGCGGGTCAACGCCGTCCACCCCGGGGTCGTGGGCGACAGCCCGCACTGGGCGGGCAAGCCAGGGGAGGTGCTGGCGGGGTTGCGCGCCAGGACACCCGTCGGACGGCTCGCCACGATGGCCGACGTGGTGGACGCGGTGGACTTCCTGCTGCGCAACCGGTCGGTCAACGCGGTCGAACTCGCCGTGGACGGCGGGTGGTTGCTGGGCTGACCGACCCGTCAGGGCTGCTGACCCGTGCAAGCTGCTGACCCTCCCAGCTGCCGACCCGTCAGGGCTTGAGCCCCACCCCGCCGTACAGCGACACGATCCCCTCGTCGTCGGGCGTACGGTCCTCCGAGGGCTCCGGGTTCCAGTCCGTCAGGGACACGATCCCCGGCTCCATCAGGTCGAGTCCCTCGAAGAAGCCGCCCACCTCGGCCTGCGAGCGTGCGACGAGCGTGACGCCGCTTGCCGCGTACGCCTCGATGCCCCGCCGCACGTTCTCCGGCTCGAAGTCGGCTGTCATCGCGGACAGGACCAGCGCGCTGCCCGGCGCCAGCGCGCCGACCAGGGTGTCCACCATGTCGTGCGCGCCGTCCTCGTCCGCTATGAAGTGCAGCAGGGCGATCAGCGACAGGGCGACGGGCCGGTCGAGGTCGAGTACGCGCGCGGCCTGTTCGAGGATCGTGCGCGGCTCCCGGGCGTCGGCCTGGACGTACTCCGTCACGCCCTCGGGCGTGCCGCGCAGCAGGGCCTCGGCGTGGGCGAGGACGATCGGGTCGTTGTCGACGTAGACGACCCGCGCGTCCGGTACCGCGGTCTGAGCGATCTGGTGGAGGTTGGGCTCGGTCGGGATGCCGGTGCCGATGTCGAGGAACTGGCGGATGCCGGTGTCCCGGACGAGCCGGCGCGTGGTCCGCTGCATGAAGCGGCGGTTGGCGCGGGCGGCGCGCGGGGCGTCCGTGTTGATGGCGGTGATCCGCCGGCCGAGTTCCTCGTCGACCGGGTAGTTGTCCTTGCCGCCGAGGAACCAGTCGTAGACGCGGGCCGAATGCGGTCTGGTCGTGTCGATACGACTGACGGCCGGACTGACGGCCGGGCTGACGGCCGGCTCGGTTCCGGTCACGCGAGAACTCCTCTGCTCGACAAGGGCTGTTCGAGCAGTCTTTCACGATCATGAAGCCTGGCGGAGGCTGTCTTCGGCCACCTCTTTGTCCAGCGAGGCCCGCACCAACGCGGCGGCGAGGACGGCCGGTTCGGTGTCCCCGGCCAGCTCGACCAGCCGGTCCGGATCCTTGGGCAGGCCGAGCCGCTGGGCGCCGGAAAGCGCCTTGTCGTCCAGCCGGGGCGCCACTTCGGGCCAGACCCGCTGGACCTCGCGCAGAAAGATGTCGGCACCGGACGGGCCCAGGCCGGGGAACTCCTGGAGCAGGCGGCGCAGTTCGTCGACGTCGCCGTCCGCCTCCTTGCGCAGCCGCCGCAGATCGCCGCCCCACCGTTCGGTCAACAGCTCGGCGGCGTCGCCGAGTTGGGTGGCCGTGCGCTCGTCGTAGCGCCGATAGCCGCCCCGGACGAGCGCGTCCACCCGCTCCTGCCAGTCGGCGTCGGCCATCCGGCGCGGATCGCGCAGCCCCGCCTCGTACAGGGCGCGGGCGGAGTCGACGGCGATCGAACCGCGGATCCGGGCGCTGAGCAGATGGGCCAGGACCAGCAGCCGGTACAGCGGCTGCGGGGTGTCCTTCAGCGGAATGCCCGCCTCCTCGGCGAACGTCCGCCCGTGACCGCGCACGAGCTCCCGTACGACCTTCCTGTCGTCGCTCATGGCTTCAACCGTCGCTCACGGCCTCAGCGGATCGTGGCCGATCGTCATCAACTGATGGCGGCGGCGCGTCTGTTCGGGCTCGGGTTCGTTCTCGAGGTCCGCCTCCTCGGTGACGGTGTCGACGACGTCGTACATGACTTGGATGTCGTCGTCGGTGAGGTCCGTGCGCCGCTTCTGGAGGATCGCGAGGACGTGCTGCCCGGTCGGCGTGCCGGCCTGGTCGGGCAGTGGCTCGGTCTCCTCGTCCGCGTCGCTGACCCGGAGCCAGGTGGCCAGCTCCTGCGAGGTCATGTTCACCACGCGGTGGAAGTCCTCCCACAGCGCGTCGAGTTCGAGGGCGTCGGTCACGGTGTGCCCCTGTTCTCCGTCGTTGCGGCCAGTTCTCGACGTTCTCAGTCGTTCGTTCCGGGTCGTTCTCAGTCGTTGCGCGGCCAGTTCTCCGCGTCGAACATCCAGCGCTGCTTCTCCAGGTCGCGCGTGATGCCGATCAGCAGGTCCTGGGTCATCGGGTCCGGCTCGGCGGTGGCGTCGACGCGTTCGCGCAGCCGTCCGATGGCCGCATCCAGCGTGTCCACGATCAGCTGGACGACCTCCCCGTCGCGCATCCAGCCCTCCTTGGGGCCGGGCAGCGTGTAGGCGGCCGCGATCGTCTCCGGCCGGCCGTCGGGCGGTACGCCGAGCGCCGAGGCGCGTTCGGCGACGGTGTCGGCGTGTGTGCGGGCCAGTGAGACGACCTCGTCGAGCTGGAGATGGATCGACCGGAACCGCGGGCCCACGATGTTCCAGTGCGCCTGCTTCCCGATCAGCGAGAGTCCGAGAAGATCGACGAGCGTGCTCTGCAGGGCGTCCCCGGCGACCCGGCGAGCCGGCTCGGGGAGCGTGCTCTTGACCACGGTCATCACGAGCTCCTCCTTCTGGCTTGGTCATGGCCGTTTCGGAGCGGCGGCGCGGCGCGCTGACCACTCCAGACGCTGCAACCACTCCATGCCGCGCGGGTGCCCAGGGCGAATCGGCGCAAACGCGACCTGTCTCAGTGTGCGAGCACACCGTCCAGGAAGTGGATCAGGTCCGCGAAGACCTCCTCCTTGTTCGTCTCGTGGAACACCTCGTGCCGGGCCCCGGCGTAGACACGCTCGGTCGTCTCCTCCCCGCGCAGCTCCTCGATCCCGACCCGGCTGCCCGGGAGCGGCACCAGACGGTCGTCGTCGCCGTGCAGCCACAGCAGTGGCAGGCGGCCGATGCTGCCGCCCTTGGACACGGTGTCCAGCATTCGGGCGAACGCCCGCACCGTCGGCCACTTCATCGGCCCGTGCCAGACCAGCGGATCCCTCGTGTACGCCAGCCCCACCTCGGGGTCGCGGGAGAGCGCGGCCGGGGTGATCGGGGTGTCGGGGATCTCGTCGAGGGCGAGCAGCCGCCGGGGCAGCTCCCAGTCGCCGATCACGGGCCCGGACAGCACCAGGGCGGCGAGCCCGTCACCGTGCAGCTGCGCGTACCGTGCCGCGACGAGTCCGCCCATCGAGTGCCCGACCAGGACGACCGGCAGGTCCGGATGGGCGGCCCGGGCGAGGGCGGCGACGGTGTACACATCGGCGACCACGTCCTCGAAGTCCTCGATCACCACACGCTCGCCGGCCGACCGCCCGTGCCCGATGTGGTCCGGCCCGAACACGGCCGCACCATGCCCGACCAGCACATCCGCCACCTCGGCGTACCGGTCGACGTGCTCGCCGTAGCCGTGGACGACGAGCGCGACGTAGCGGGGCCGGGGGTTTCGCCACTCCCGTACGACGATCGAGCCCCGGCTGCCGTCGAGGACGTGTTCACGGGTGTCGGCCATGGTTCCTCCGGCTGCGGTCCGCTGTGGTCGGCTGGGTCGGTGAAGGTCCCAGGGGATCTTCCCAGGGTGCGGCGGGTCGGTCTATAGTCCAAAACTAGCAGCGCTAATTAACAGGGTGTCGATCCACCCGCCGATCCATCCGCTGATTCATCCCCCGATCCACCCACTGATCCATACTGCCCGGTCAGGAGTCCTGTCGTGCGTCCCGTCCACTTCGCGGCCGCCCGCCGCACCCCCATCGGCAAGCTGCGCGGCGCGCTGTCGTCCGTACGGCCCGACGACCTCGCCGCCGCCGTGATCAGGGGCCTCGTCGCCGACGTACCCGCACTGGATCCGGCGCGCGTCGACGACGTCTACTGGGGCGCCGCCAACCAGGCCGGCGAGGACAACCGCAACGTCGCCCGCATGGCCGCGCTGCTCGCCGGCCTCCCGGAGTCCGTGCCCGGTGCCACGGTCAACCGACTGTGCGCCTCCGGCCTGGAGGCGGTCACGACCGCCGCCCGCACCATCGCCGCCGGCGAGGCCGACATCGTGCTCGCGGGCGGTTCCGAGTCCATGAGCCGCGCCCCCTTCGTCCTGCCCCGCCCCGACGAGGCACTGCCCCACCGCGTCGAGACCTTCGACACCCGGCTCGGCTGGCGCCTGGTCAACCCGGCGATGAAGGAGCTGCACGGCCTGCTGTCCATGGGCGAGACGGCCGAGGAGGTCGCCGAGCGGTACGGCATCCCGCGCGAGCGGCAGGACGACTTCGCCCTGCGCAGCCACCAACGGGCCGCAGAAGCCCGCAAGAACGGCCACTTCGACGACGAACTCCTGCCGGTGGAGCGCCCGGACTCGGTGGTCGTCGACAGCGACGAGTGCATCCGCGAGGACACCTCGTACGAGAAGCTGTCCCGGCTGAAGCCGGTCTTCCGGGACGGCGGCACGGTCACCGCGGGCAATGCCTCGCCGATGAACGACGGCGCGGCCGGACTGCTCCTGGTCAGCGAGGAGGCACTCAACGAACTGGGCCTGGAGTCCCTGGGCCGCTATGTCGCCGGCGCCTCCGCCGGCGTCCACCCCGACGTGATGGGCATCGGCCCGGTCCCCGCCACCCGCAAGGCCCTGGCCCGGGCCGACTGGACGATCGCCGACATCCAGGAGGCCGAGTTCAACGAGGCGTTCGCGGCGCAGGCACTCGCGTGCGTGGACGCGCTCGGCATCGATCCCGACCTGGTCAACCCGAGCGGCGGCGCCATCGCGCTGGGGCACCCGCTGGGCTGCTCGGGCGCACGGATCCTGACCACACTGCTGCACCGGATGCGGCGGACGGGAGCGGAGCGGGGGCTCGCGACGATGTGTGTGGGAGTCGGGCAGGGAAGCGCGGTGCTGGTGGAGAGGCATTAGCAATCTCCCAACTGGCGAGACGGTCCTTACCGGTACCTGTTGTCTGCACATAGCATCTGTCTCCGCATGGACACGATGACGCTTTGGCACATAACAGGCTGGGAGTTCGCCGCGCTCGCCTTCGCGGCCCTGCTCGTCGGCTTCTCCAAGACCGCCGTGAGCGGGGCCAACACGGTCAGCCTGGCGATCTTCGCCGCCGTACTGCCCGCCCGCGCCTCCACCGGCGTCCTGCTGCCGATCCTGATCGCCGGTGACGTGCTCGCCGTCCTCACCTACCGACGGCACGCCCACTGGCCCACACTGTGGCGCCTGTTCCCCGCGGTCGCGGCCGGCGTCGTCTTCGGCACGCTGTTCCTGGTGTGGGCCGACGACGCGATCGTCCGTACGTCGATCGGCGCGATCCTGCTGATGATGGCGGCGGTCACGGTCTGGCGCCGCCGTACGGCCGACAAGGAGTTCGAGCCCGACTCGGTCACCACCCGGGCCGGCCGGGTCAAGGCCCGCTCGTACGGCGTCCTCGGCGGCTTCACCACGATGGTCGCCAACGCGGGCGGCCCGGTGATGTCGATGTACCTGCTGTCGGCCGGCTTCCGCAAGCTCGGCTTCCTCGGCACCTCCGCCTTCTTCTTCCTGATCGTCAATGTCTCCAAGGTGCCCTTCAGCGCCGGACTCGGCCTGATCGACGGCTCCTCGCTCCTCCTCGACGCGGCCCTCGTGATCTTCGTCGTGCCCGGAGCGCTGCTCGGCAAGTGGGCCGTCGACCGGATCAACCAGCGGCTGTTCGAGCAGCTCGTGATCGCGGCGACCGTCGTGGGCGGCCTCCAGCTACTGCTGCGCTGACCCCCGCAGTTCCGCCAGCAGTGCGGGCAGATCGGCGAACGAGTCGATCACATGGTCGGGCGTGCCACTCGCGGCCCGGTGTGTCTCCGGCAGGTACTTCCCGGTCTTCACCAGCACGCCCGTGACACCGGCCCGCTGTGCCGCCAGCACATCGGACTCGATGTCGTCCCCCACCATCACCGCCTCGTCCGCACCGACCCCCAGATGCGCCAGCGCCGCCTCGAAGAACGCTGCCGACGGCTTCCCGGTGATCTCCGCCTCGACCCGCGCGGCCTGCTCCAGCCCGGCCAGGAACGCGCCGGTGTCGAGCTGCAACCCCTCGTCCGTACGCCAGTACAGGTTCCGGTGCATGGCCACCAGCCGGGCCCCGCGCTGGAGATGCCCGAAGGCCCGGTTGAGCTCCGCGTAGCCGAACTCGGGCCCGGCACCCCCGACGACCACGACGTCCGGTGTGGCGTCGGCGCCTTCGTCCTCGCCGACGAGGGTCACCCCCACCAGGTCCTCCGCGATGTCCCCGCTGTTCAGCAGCGCACACCGCGCCCTGGGCCAGTGCTCGGCGAGATGGGCGGCGGTGACGGCGGGCGCGGTCAGGACATCCTCGGCGGACACCGGGAACCCCGCGTCCGCCAGTGCGTGCGCGATCGAGGCCCGCGTCCGCGAGGTCGTGTTCGTGACCAGCGTGACGCCGAGCCCGGCCTCGCGGATCTCCCGCAACGCCTCGACCGTGCCGGGCAGCGGCTGCCACGACACGGTGAGGACTCCGTCGATGTCGATGAGGACGGCCCGTACGGATCCCATGCCAGGACGATAGACCGGTCCGGCCGTCTGCGCTCAGGGAGCGATACCGACCCCTTCGATCCTGCTCCACGCCCGCTCCTGACCTGCCGTCATGGCCGGCCAGCGCAGCCCGCCCGGCCGTGGCTCGACGCGCGAGGCGTACGGCGCAGGACGGAAGCCGGGGTCGTAGAAGCAGCCCGTGCCGTACGTCTCGTCGAACTCGCCGCACGACGCCGCGACCGACGACGGCGTGGGCTTCTTCCCCTTGCGCACCCACGCGTCCAGGGCGGCGACGGACGCGGCGTACTCGGCATCGCTCAGCTCACTGTGCTCGTGCTCCCGGGTGAAGGTCTGCACCAGGTGCCCGTCCCGCCGGGCGCCCTTGAGCGTGGCCCGAAAGGCCGCCTCGTGCTCGACGAACGCCGTCGGGTCGTCGATGGCGTGCAGCGTCAGCACCGGGATCGAGACCTCGCCGGTGAGATCGCTGTCGTAGGACAGATCCCGTACGGCCGTGGGGTCGGGGGCGAACCGTTCGACACCGGCGTTGAGCGCTTCGTCGTCATGCGACCCGGAGTAGCGGACGCCCTGATTGCCGAAGGGATTCCGGCCACCGAGACGCTCGTGCACGATGTCCCGGAAGGTGAAGGTCGCGAACCGCAGATGCGACTCAAGGGTGCGCTCCGGGATCCGCGTGACCGCGAGGATGTCGTCGAGGTTGCGCTGCTGCGGAGCGGTCCGCTCCTGCGGCTGCGACGCGAATCCCGTGCACTCCTGAAGCCGGGCGCGCAGGCCGGCGGACGTCATGGTCGAGTCGGCCCGCAGGCCCTGCCACAGCGGGTACCGCGGCTCGGTCGGCCGGGGGTGGTTGCCGCAGTAGTACTGGTAGACGACGCGCAGGTCGACGCGGTAGTCGTAGCCGCGCGAGCCACCTCCCAGGACGCCGTTGGTGAGCAGGGCTGCGTCGTACGCGCCCTTCCGGCTGCCGTAGGTCTCCACCACCTTCGCGGCGACGTTCCCGCCCCACGACTGCCCGTGCACATAGGTCCGCCGCGGCTTGCCGAACTCCTCGACGAACAGCCGGCGCACGCTCTCCGTGTCGGCCGCGGCCATCCGCGTCCCGTAGCCGCCCCGGCGGTACGACGAACCTGCCCAGGCGTAGCCCTCCTTCACCATCACCGACCAGCGGCCCAGGTCGTCGAGGCTGCGCGCAGGGTCGGACTCCGTGCCGAGGTCGGGACCGCCGTGGGCGTGCACGACCAGGGAGCCGTTCCAGTCGGACGGCACGGCTATCGCGTAGTAGGCGCCGGCCGCGTCGCGCCCGGTGTAGCAGTCGGCCTTGCCGACGAGGTCGGCGGGACACTCGGCGAGGACCGGTCCCGCCGTCTCGCCCCGGGCGTTGGAGGCACCGACGAGGATGCCGACGGCGACGGCACCGGCCAGGACGGCGGCCGGCGTCGTACGGCGCCGTGCGGGCATGGGGACCGACCTGCGGATCACTGCGTTCGTTCTCGTCCAGTCCAAGACGCTGCTCCTCGTCCGTTTCGGCGCGTCGCTGAGCCGTGCGCCGTGATGCTAGGGAGGGACGGGACGAGGGACCACGGTCAGATCGTTGTGTTCATAGTGTTCGCCGCGCTCGGCCCGTGGCGGGCGGCGGGGTGTATGGGTTCGCTCGGGCATGGCACCGGCCCACACACGCCCACGCCACACCTCGTACGCTCGGCCTATGTGCCCGCGCCCCATGTGCCCCCGCCATATTCTGATCCTCGGCGGCACCACCGAGGCCCGGAGACTGGCCGCCGCGCTCACGGCGCAGCCCGGCGTTCGTGTCACCACCTCGCTCGCGGGGCGTGTGTCACGGCCGGGCGCGGTCGAGGGGGACGTGCGCATCGGGGGGTTCGGCGGTGCTGAGGGCCTGGCGGACTGGCTGCGCGCCGAGCAGGTCGACTTCCTCGTCGACGCCACGCATCCCTTCGCCGAGTCGATCACGGCGAACGCTGCCCGCGCCGCGCGGGCGACCGGCGTACCGGCGCTGGTCCTGCGCCGCCCCGGCTGGCGTCCCGGCCCCGGCGACCGCTGGCACGAGGTCGGCTCCCTCGACGAGGCCGCCGCCCTGCTGCCGAGCCTGGGTCGCCGTGTGCTCCTCACCACCGGCCGCCTGGGTCTCGCCGCCTTCGCCCATCTGACGGACCTGCGCTTCGTCGTACGTTCCGTCGACCCGCCCGAGCCGCCGATGCCCCCGCACACCGAAGTGCTGCTGGCTCGGGGCCCGTTCACGGTCGCCGACGAGACCTCGCTGCTGCGCGGCCACGACATCGAGGTCCTGGTGACCAAGGACAGCGGCGGCGACGCGACCTCGGCCAAACTCACGGCCGCCCGTCAACTCGCCCTCCCCGTAGTGGTCGTACGCCGACCACTGCTCCCGGAGGGCGTGGACGTGGTGCCGGATGTGGCGGGGGTGCTGGAGCGGCTCGGCCTGAGGCCATGATGACGCCGGCCGCCGGCGCGACTCGCTCCGCCCTGATCGGGCAGCTTGAGCCGTCTACTGTTCCTTGGGATTCCGGCGCAGCAGATATGTGTCCATGATCCAGCCCTTGCGCTCGCGCGCCTCGGCACGCAGCCGCTCGATACGGGGCGCGGCCTCGGCGATCGGGCCGGACGCGAGGATCTCGTCCGGGGTCCCGATGTACGCGCCCCAGTAGATGTCGATGTCCTGGTCGGCGTACTGCCGGAACGTCTGATGGGCGTCCAGCATCACGACCACGTCGTCCACGTCCGCCGGGAAGCCCTCGGCCAGCCGCCGCCCCGTGGTGATCTGCACCGGCCGGGCGACGCGGTTGAGCCCCGTGCGATGCCGGGCGACGAGCGCGGAGACGCTGCTGATGCCGGGGACGACGTCGTACTCGAAGTCCACCGCGCCCGCGTCCAGCACCTCCTCCAGGATCCCGAGCGTGCTGTCGTACAGCGCGGGATCACCCCACACCAGGAACGCGCCGGTCTCGTCCTCGCCCAGCTCCTCGGCGATCAGCCGCTCGTAGATCCCGGCGCGGGCACTGCGCCAGTCCCCGACGGCGGGGGAGTAGGCGGCACCGCCGGCCGACCGGTCCCGCTCGGGATCCCGGGCGGCCACGACCCGATACGTCCCCTCGGGTATATGCGCGTCCAACATGTCCCGGCGCAGCCCCGTGAGGTCCGCCTTCACCTCGCCCTTGTCGAGGATGAAGAACACGTCCGTACTCCGCAGCGCCCTGACCGCCTGAAGCGTCAGCTGCTCGGGGTCGCCCGCCCCGATCCCGATGACATGAATCTTTCGCACGCCCCGAGTCTGCCGCACGCCACTGACAACGCGGGCACCGCGTCCACGTCGGCCGCCGGAAGCCCTCTAATCCCGCCCCCGCAGCCGCGGCGCCCACCCCCGAGCGTCCACCGCCCCGGCACCGTCCGCCACGTCCTCCACGACCCCCGCGAGCTCCCGAGCCCACGCGACCAGCCCCGGGAGGTCCATCCCGTACGGCCGCTGCCCCCCACCACCGGCCGCCCACTGCTCAACGGCCCCGGCCCCGCGCCGCAGCAGCCTGGCCCCGCCGGTCACATTCCCCCGGGCCGAGTGCGTGAGACCCACCGCGAGCTGGGCCAGCCCGCGCCACAGGGCCCGCTCCTCCTCCGGCCCCGACTTCCACGCGTCCTCGAAGACCTCGTGCGCGTGGAAGGGCTTCCCCGCGTCCAGCAGTTCCTGCGCCTCCGTGACGCTCTGCTCCGGTGCGCGTACGACGCCCTCGGGCTGGCGGGCGACGCCGTCCGCGCCGTACGGAAGGGGTCGCCCGAGACCGTCCCGGGGCCGCGCGTTACGCGCCCGCCCCTCGTGATCCCGGTCCCGCGCGGTCGCCTGCCGTTCTGACGGTGTGCTTCCCATACCTCCGATTGTCCATCGGCCGTCCGCATACCGGAGGCTCGCTTCGGTGCGGTGGTCGACATGAGGTAAAGTGCTGTTCGCGCGATCACGCGGTTCTCCGCGCGATACGCACCGGGACGTGGCGCAGCTTGGTAGCGCACTTGACTGGGGGTCAAGGGGTCGCAGGTTCAAATCCTGTCGTCCCGACGGTTCGATGAACTGTCATCACACATCGGGGTCTCGATTCCATCTCCATGGGTCGAGGCCCTTGATCGTTTCCGGGCTCCTCGCCGCCGAGTGGCCGAAACGCGGACCTGGAGCGGCACACCCGTCGGCGCGACGCACACCGGGCCCGGATGGTAGAAGCGGGCCATGACCAACATGCCCATCCCCTCGCTCGTCCCCTCGGCCGGTGCCCGATGACCGCCGGCATCGACACCCCCGACCGCCGCGGCCGCACCGGACTCGACCAGGCCGGCCGGGACCTGACCGGCAATCCCCGCGTCAAGGTGCGGGACGTACAGCTCCTGTCCAGCCACTGGTACGTCGAGCGCGCCACCACCTTCGACTTCCAGCACGCCGACGGCACCTGGAGGACCCAGCAGCGCGAGACACACGACCGCGGCAACGGCGCCACCATGCTGCTGTACGACGCCGAACGCGAAACCGTCCTGCTCACCCGCCAGTTCCGCTTCCCGGTGTACGTCAACGGCCACCCCGACGGCATGCTGATCGAGACACCGGGCGGACTGCTCGACGACGATGACGAGCACCCGGAGATCGCCGTGCGGCGTGAGGTGGTGGAGGAGACCGGGCACACCATCGGCGCCGTCCAGCACGTCTTCGACGTCTATATGAGCCCGGGCTCGGTCACCGAACGCGTCAGCTTCTACGCCGCCGCCTACGGCCCCTCGACCCACACCCACGAGGGCGGCGGCCTGGACGAGGAGGGCGAGGACATCGAGATCCTCGAACTGCCCTTCCGCCGGGCCCTGGAGATGATCCGCACCGGGGAGATCAACGACGCCAAGACCATCATGCTGCTGCAGTGGGCGGCGCTGGAGGGCCCGTTCGCCAGGTGACCGCCAAGTGGCCGTCCACGCCCTTGACTTGAAGTGCGCTTCAAGATGAACACTCCCGTTCGTGCCCCGAAGACGGGCGCGCGAACGGGAGGGGACTCATCCATGAAGTACCGCACCATCGGCACCGCCCCGAACACCCGCCGCGAGGTCAGCGTCCTCGCGCTCGGCGCGATGCTGTTCGGCTCACGGACCGACGAGGAGACCTCCTTCGCCGTACTCGACCGCTATGTCGAGGCCGGCGGGACCTTCATCGACACGTCCGACAACTACGCCTTCTGGGTCGACGCAGGCCAGGGCGGGCAGAGCGAGGAACTGCTCGGCCGGTGGCGCCGCAGCCGCGGCGTCGGCGACGAGATCGTCATCGCCACCAAGCTCGGAGCCCGGCCGCTGGCCCCCGGCACCGGATACGTCGACAACGCCGAGGGCCTGTCGGCGAAGGTCATCCGCGAGTCGGCGGAGCGCAGCCGCGACCGGCTCGGCGTGGCCAAACTGGATCTGCTCTACGCCCACATCGAGGACCAGAAGGTCCCTCTCCAGGAGACCGTCGAGGGTTTCGCCGAACTGGTCGCCGAAGGCACGGTCGGCCTCCTCGGCGTCAGCAACCACGCCACCTGGCGTGTGGAGCGGGCACGCGCCCTCGCCGCCGCGGCGGGCCTCCCCGGCTACGAGGTGCTGCAGTACGCCCACAGCCACCTGCGGCCCCGCCTCGACATACCCGAGGGCCTGTTCCCCGACGGCAGCCTCGGCCACGCGGGCCCGGAGCTGCTGAGCTATCTGCGCGCCGAACCCGCCCTGACCCTGGTCGCCTACTCGCCGCTGCTGAAGGGCGCGTACACCCGCCCGGACGTGGCGCTGCCCGCCGACTTCGACCACCCCGGCACCCCTACCCGTCTGAAGGTGCTGCGCGAGGTCGCCCAGGAGACCGGCGCCACCGTCAACCAGGTCGTCCTGGCCTGGCAGATCGGCGCCGAGCTGCCCATCGTCCCGCTGGTCGGGGCGTCGTCCGTGGCCCAGCTGGAGGAGAGCCTGGCCGCCGTGGACCTGGAGCTGACCGCCGACCAGCGGGCCCGGCTCGACGCGGCCCACTGACCGCACCGGGAGTACGCTCCGAGGAGGAGCCGAAGGAGAGTGGGCCATGCCTCTGTTCCCCAACGAGCGGAACGTCCGGACGACCCCCGAAGGCCTCCTCTGGGAGCCCAGCGAGCGCTGGGTGCGCGGTCGTAAGGGCGATGTCACCGTCGTCGACAGCCGGCACCCCGTTCTGGTCTGGGAACCCGATCTTCCCGTCCCGTGCTACGCGTTCCCGCGCGAGGAGGTCCGCACGGACCTCCTCCGCCCGGCCAGGAATCCGACCCCGGGCAAGCACACCGGGTCGCAGATCTTCTACGACCTGGAGGCCGACGGCGAGCTGGTGGAGAACGCGGCATGGACCTTCCCCGCCGCCGATCTCGCCGGGCACATCGCCTTCGAGTGGTTCTGGCGCTGGGGGACCGGCCTCGACCACTGGTACGAGGAGGAGGAAGAGATCTTCATCCACCCGCGCGACCCGCACAAACGGGTGGACGCCATGCCCAGCAGCCGCCATGTCCAGGTCGAGATCGACGGCACGGTCGTCGCGGACACGCACCGTCCTGTGCTGCTGTTCGAGACCGGGCTGCCGACCCGGTACTACCTGCCCCGCGAGGACGTCCGGCTCGACCTGTTCGAGCCCACCGACCACCACACCGGGTGCCCGTACAAGGGCACGGCCCAGTACTGGACCTGGAGCGGCGAGGGCGAGGTCCCGCGGAACATCCTGTGGAGCTATGCCGAGCCGCTGCCCGCGGTGGGTCCGGTGAAGGACCTCCTGGCCTTCTACAACGAGGCCGTCGACATCACCGTGGACGGCCGGCGGCTCCAGCGGCCGGTCACTCCCTTCACCGCGACCCTCAAGGCCTGACCAGCAGCTGGAAGTCGAACGCGTACCGGGACGCACGGTAGATGTGCGTCCCGTACTCGACCGGTCGGCCTGTGTCGTCGTACGCCGTGCGCTGCATGGTCAGCAGCGCGGCGCCCTCCTTCTCGTCGAGGCGCTCGGCCTCCTCGGCGGTGGCGCTGCGGGCGCCGATGGTCTGCCGGGCGCTGTGCAGGGTGATGCCGACGGCCCGCATCATCCGGTACAGGCCGGTCGACTCCAGCCGGGCGGTGTCGAGGTCGAGCAGGGTCGCGGGCAGGTAGTTGCAGAGCACGGCCACGGGCTGGCCGTGGGTGCGGCGCAGCCGTTCCAGCACCGTGACCTCCGCACCCTCCGCGATACCGAGCGCGGCGGCGACGTCGGCGGCCGCCGGGACGCGCTCGTTGCGGACGACCTGCGTGGTCGGGCCCTGCCCGGCCGCCTCCAGGTCGTCGTAGAGGCTGCTGAGCTCCAGCGGGCGCTTCACCTGGCTGTGCACCACCTGGGTGCCCACCCCGCGCCGGCGCACCAGCAGCCCCTTGTCGACCAGTGACTGGATCGCCTGCCGGACGGTGGGCCGGGACAGGCCCAGCCGCACCGACAGGTCGACCTCGTTGCCGAGGAGGTTGCCCGGGGCGAGGGCCCCGTGCTCGATCGCCGCTTCCAGCTGCTGGGCGAGCTGGTAGTACAGCGGAACGGGACTGCCCCGGTCCAGGGCGAAGTCCACCGAGTCCAGCGCGGAGGCGGACGCGGCGCGTGCGGAGCCACGGGGCTTCGCCATGGGACGACCTCCCTGTCAGGGCGTCAGGAGTTGCTGGGGAAACCGAGGTTGATGCCGCCGTCGGACGGGTCCGGCCAGCGGGTGGTGATGACCTTGCCCTGGGTGTAGAAGGCGATGCCGTCGTTGCCGTAGATGTGCAGATCGCCGAAGAGCGAGTCCTTCCAGCCACCGAAGGAGTGGTAGCCGACGGGCACCGGGATCGGCACGTTCACGCCGACCATGCCCGCCTTCACCTCCAGCTGGAAGCGACGGGCGGCGCCGCCGTCACGGGTGAAGATCGCGGTGCCGTTGCCCCAACGGGAGCCGTTGATCAGCTTGATGGCCTCTTCGTACGTCTCCGCACGGACCACCGCCAGCACCGGGCCGAAGATCTCGTCCCGGTACGCGTCCGCCGTCAGCGGCACCCGGTCCAGCAGCGAGACACCGAGGAAGAAGCCGTCCTCATGGCCCTCGACGCTGTAGCCGGTGCCGTCGACGACGACCTCGGCGCCCTGCTCGGCGGCCGAAGCCACGTAGGACGCCACCTTGTCGCGGTGCTCGCGCGTGATCAGCGGGCCCATCTCGGAGGCCGGGTCGTTGCCGGGGCCGATGCGCAGGTTCTTCGCGCGCTCGGCGATCTTGCCGACGAGCTCGTCGCCGGTGTCACCGACGGCGACCACGACCGACACCGCCATGCAGCGCTCGCCCGCCGAGCCGTACGCGGCGTTGATCGCCTGGTCGGCGGCGAAGTCCAGGTCGGCGTCGGGCAGGACCAGCATGTGGTTCTTGGCGCCGCCGAGGGCCTGTACGCGCTTGCCGTGCTCAACTGCCTTGAGCTGGATGTACTTCGCGATCGGCGTCGAGCCGACGAAGGAGACCGCCTCGATGTCCGGGTGCTCAAGGAGCCGGTCCACGGCCACCTTGTCGCCCTGCACGACGTTCAGCACACCCTCCGGCAGCCCGGCCTCGGAGGCCAGCTCGGCCAGCCGGAAGGACGCCGACGGGTCCTTCTCGCTCGGCTTCAGCACGAAGGTGTTGCCGCACGCGATGGCCAGCGGGAACATCCACATCGGCACCATGGCCGGGAAGTTGAACGGCGTGATGCCGGCGACCACGCCCAGTGGCTGCCGGATCGAGGCCACGTCCACCCGGCTCGACACCTGCGTCGACAGCTCGCCCTTCAGCTGCACGGAGATCCCGCAGGCCAGCTCCACGATCTCCATGCCGCGCGCGACCTCGCCGAGCGCGTCGGAGTGCACCTTGCCGTGCTCGGCGGTGATCAGCTCGGCGATCTCGTCGCGGTGGGCGTCGAGCAGCTCGCGGTACTTGAACAGGATCGCGGTGCGCTTGGCCAGGGAGGACTGACCCCAGCTCTCGAACGCGGCCTTGGCGGAGGCGACGGCGGCGTCCACCTCGTCCACGGTCGCGAAGGCGACCTGCTTCTCCTGGGCGCCGGTGGCCGGGTTGTAGACGGGGGCGAAGCGGCCGGAGCCGCCCTCCACGGGCTTGCCGTCGATCCAGTGGGTGATGGTCTTCATGGTGCGCGAGGGCCTTTCGGGTGCGGGTCGGGTGCGGTTCGGTGCGGGGAGTTCAGAGGTGATGGCGACGGTCGGCGACGTGCTGGTCGTAGCGTTCGCGGGCCTCGACGGCCGCCTCGCGGGAGGCGACCTCGGCCACGGGCACGTCCCACCAGGCCGCGGCACCCGGCGAGTTCGGGTTCTTGACGTCCGTCTCCACGTACACGCAGGTCGGCCGGTCGGAGGCACGGGCCGTGGCCAGCGCCTCGCGCAGCTCGCGCACCGTCTTGGCGCGCAGCACGTCCATACCGAGGCTGGCCGCGTTGGCGGCGAGGTCGACCGGGAGCGGGGCGCCGGTGAAGGTGCCGTCGGCGGCCCGGAAGCGGTAGTCGGTGCCGAACCGCTCGCCGCCGGTCTCGGCCGACAGCCCGCCGATGGAGGCGTAGCCGTGGTTCTGGATCAGGACGATGTTGACCGGCAGGCCCTCCTGGACCGCGGTGACGATCTCCGTCGGCATCATCAGATAGGTGCCGTCGCCGACCAGCGACCACACGGCCGTGTCCGGGGCGGCCTGCTGGATGCCGATCCCGGCCGGGATCTCGTAGCCCATGCAGGAGTAGCCGTACTCCAGGTGGTACTGGCGCGGCGAACGGGACCGCCACAGCTTGTGCAGGTCGCCCGGGAGCGAACCGGCCGCGTTGATCACCACGTCGTCGTCGCCGACCACCGCGTCCAGCGCGCCCAGCACCTGGGTCTGCGTCGGTACGGCGCTCTCGTCGTCGGCGCGGTAGGCGGCCTCGACGACGGCGTCCCAACGCTCCTTGCCGGCGCGGTACTCGGCCTCGTAGGCCGCGTCCACGCGGTGGCCGGAAAGCGCCTCCGTCAGGGCCGTGAGCCCTGCCCGCGCGTCGCAGACCAGTGTCCGTGCGGCGAGCTTGTGCGCGTCGAAGCCGGTGATGTTGAGGTTGACGAAGCGCACGTCCGGGTTCTGGAAGAGCGTGCCGGAGGCGGTGGTGAAGTCGGTGTACCTCGTGCCCACGCCGATCACCAGGTCGGCCGCGCGGGCGATGTCGTCGCTGACCGACGTGCCGGTGTGGCCGATGCCGCCGAGGTCGGCGGGGTGGTCGTACCGCAGCGAGCCCTTGCCGGCCTGGGTGGAGGCGACCGGGATGCCGGTGGCCTCGACGAACGCCTTCAGCGCCTCCTCGGCCTCGCTGTGGTGGACGCCGCCGCCCGCGACGATCAGCGGGCGCCCGGCGGTCCGGATCGCCTCGACGGCCGCCGCCAGTTCGACCGGGTCGGGCGCGGGGCGCCGTACGTACCAGACGCGCTCGGCGAAGAACTCCTGAGGCCAGTCGTACGCCTCCGCCTGGACGTCCTGGGGGAGGGCCAGCGTGACCGCGCCGGTCTCGGCCGGGTCGGCGAGCACGCGCATGGCGTTCAGCGCGGACGGGATCAGGGCCTCGGGGCGGGTGATCCGGTCGAAGTAGCGGGACACCGGCCGCAGGGTGTCATTGACCGACACGTCCGCCTCGGTCGGGTGCTCCAGCTGCTGGAGCAGCGGGTCGGGGGCGTGCGAGGCGAAGTAGTCGCCGGGGAGCAGCAGGACCGGCAGACGGTTGATCGTCGCCAGGGCGGCACCGGTGACGAGATTCGTCGCGCCGGGGCCGATGGACGTCGTCACCGCCTGCGCCGAGAGGCGGTTGAGCTGACGGGCGTACCCGACGGCCGCGTGCACCATCGACTGCTCGTTGCGGCCCTGGTGGTACGGCATGACGTCCTCGCCCGCCTGGAGCAGCGCCTGGCCGATGCCGGCCACATTGCCGTGGCCGAAGATGCCCCAGGTCCCGGCGACCAGCCGGTGCCGTACGCCGTCGCGCTCGGTGTACTGGACGGACAGGAACCGCACGAGCGCCTGGGCGACGGTCAGACGGACGGTGGAACGGCTCATCGGGGACCTCACTGGGACTCAGCGGTGTAGAGGGGCAGACGGGGGTCGACGGGCTGGTCCGGCCAGGTGGAGCGGATCCAGGCGTGGTCGGGGTGGTCGCAGATCAGCCAGGCCCGCTCGGCCTCGGGGCCCGCCATGACGTTGAGGTAGTACATGTGGTGGCCGGGGACGGCCATGGACGGCCCGTGCCAGCCGTCGGGGATCAGCACGACGTCGCCGCCGCGCACCTCGGCCAGGACGTCGGTGCCCCGGCCGTGACCCGACGGGGAGACACGCTGGTAGCCGAGGCCGGGGGTGCCCTCGTGGTCGGCGAACTCGAAGTAGTAGATCTCCTCCAGCACCGACTCCTCGCCGGGCCGGTGCTCGTCGTGCTTGTGCGGCGGGAAGGACGACCAGTTGCCGCCCGGCGTGATGACCTCGACCGCGATGAGCTTGTCGCACTCGAAGACGCCCGCCGCGCCGAAGTTGTTGACCTGACGGCTGCTGTTGCCGGTGCCACGCAACTCCACCGGCACCGACGACGCAGGTCCGTAGCGGGCGGGCAGCCGCCGCGAGCAGCGCGCGCCGGTCAGCGCGAACCGTCCGCCGCCGGCGGACGAGATGGTCGTACGGGCGTCGCGCGGCACGTAGGCGAAGTCGCTGACCGCGCTGAACACGCTGTCCCGGCCGGTGAGACGGAAGGTGTCGTGGCCGAAGTCGTCGGTCGCCTCGACCGAGCAGCCGCCGTTCAGCGACAGCACGATCCATTCGCTGTCACCGGTGTCGAAGGTGTGCGAGCCACCGGGCGGCAGCTCCAGGACCTTCAGGCTGGAGTGGCCCCAGCCGGCCTTCTCGGGCGTGACGTCCACGACGTACGGGCCGCCGAGCGCCTTTCCCGCGGGAAGGTGATACGTCATCGTGTTCCTCCGCGTCACAGTGCGTGTCACAACAGGCCGACGGCCGTGTCCACCGCCGTCTCCACACTGCCCTCGGCCGGGTAGAGCAGCGAGCGGCCGACGACCATGCCCTGAACGGTGGGGAGCTTGAGCGCCTTGCCCCAGCGCTCGTACGCTCCCGCTTGTTCTTCGGCGGAGCCCCCGACCTCGCCGCCCAGCAGGACGACGGGCAGTGTGGACGTCTCCAGGACCTCGGCCATGTCGTCGGGGTCGTCGGTGACGGGCAGTTTCAGCCAGGTGTAGGCCGAGGTGCCGCCGAGGCCCGAGGCGATGGCGATCGACCTGGTGACGGCCTCGGCGGACAGGTCGTTGCGTACCTTGCCGTCGATCCGCCGGGAAAGGAACGGCTCGACGAACAGCGGCAGCCGGAGCGCGGCCATGGCGTCGATGGCGCGGGCCGTGGACTCCAGGGTGGTCAGCGATCCCGGGTCGTCGTAGTCGATACGGACGAGCAGCTTGCCCGCGTCGAAGCGCAGCCGGGCGATGTCCTCGGCGCGGTGGCCGGTGAAGCGGTCGTCCATCTCGAAGGCCGCGCCGGCCAGGCCCCCGCGGTTCATGGAGCCCATGACAACCTTGTCGTCGAGGACGCCGAGCAGCAGCAGGTCCTCCAGTATGTCGGCGGTGGCCAGCACCCCGTCGACGCCGGGCCGGGACAGCGCGATGCAGAGACGTTCCAGCAGGTCTGCCCGGTCGGCCATGGCCAGGCGCCGGCCACCGACACCGAGCGCGCCGCGGGCCGGGTGGTCGGCGGCCACGATCATCAGGCGACCGCTGTCGCCGATCAGCGGGCGGCGCACCCGGCGCGCGGCGGCCTCCGCGATCGCCTCGGGGTGCCGGGCTCTGACCGCGGTGAGGTCGGGGATGCTGATGCTCAAGGAAAGCTCCGTTCAGGGGTGGCTCGGTCGGCCGTCATGACGCCTGCGCGAGGAGGCCCTCGACCTCGGACTCGATGGGCATCGCGGAGGAACAGGCGAGGCGGGAGGCGACGAGGGCCCCGGCGGCGTTGGCGTACCGCATGGTTTCGGCCAGATCCCAGCCGGACAGCAGCCCGTGGACCAGTGAGCCGCCGAAGGCATCGCCCGCGCCGAGCCCGTTGACCACCTCGACCGGCACCGGCGGCACCTCGGCCTCGGTGCCGTCGCGGTGCACCGCCAGCACGCCCTTGGGGCCCTGCTTGACGACGGCCAGCTCCACACCTGCCGCCAGCAGCGCCTCGGCGCAGGCGCGGGGTTTGCGTACGCCGGTGGCGACCTCGCACTCGTCGAGGTTGCCGACCGCGACGGTGGCGTGCCGGAGCGCCTCGGCGTAGTACGGGCGGGCCTCGTCCGGATCGCGCCAGAACATTGGGCGCCAGTCGAGGTCGAAGACCGTGGTGCCCGCCTTGTCGCGCGACTTCAGGGCGGCGAGGGTGGCGGAGCGGCTCGGCTCCTCGCTCAGACCGGTGCCGGTGATCCAGAAGACGCGGGCCGAGCGGATCGCGTCCTGATCCAGTTCGTCGGAATGTATCTCCAGGTCAGGCGCCTTAGGCTGCCGGTAGAAATACAGCGGGAAGTCGTCGGGCGGGAAGATCTCGCAGAACGTCACCGGCGTCGGGTACGCCGCGACGGGCGTGACCCAGCGGTCGTCGACGCCGAAGTCCCTGAGCGCTTGGTGCAGGTAGGCGCCGAACGGATCGTCGCCGGTGCGGGTGATCACCGCGGTGGTGCGGCCGAGCCGGGCGGCGGCCACCGCGACGTTCGCGGCCGAACCGCCGAGGAACTTGCCGAACGTCTCCACCCGCGTCAAAGGGAGGCCGGACTGCAGGGGATAGAGGTCGACTCCTATTCTTCCCATCGTGATCAAGTCGAAGGACTTGGCTGACTCGGCCATGCGCGACGCTCCTAGAGCTGAACAGGGGTTCGGGTCCCACGGGGCCTGCCGCCTCCCAGGTGTAGGACGTGGAGGCCGACGCTGTCAATAGTTTGTACTTACATTCGGACCTGAGTGTGAAATGATGTCTTAACAAAGTATTGACAGCGGGCGCATCTAGGGATTGGATCCCGTCCCAGCGAACCCGCCGTGTTCCACGGCACACGACCCGGACTTCTCCCACTGGTCCGGGCCCATGGATCCCAGTGATCCCGACCCTTTCCCCCGTCGCACACCCCGTCGCACAGTGAGGTGCAAGGAAAGATGGACCGCTCTTACTCCCGCTCCCGCAGGCTGGCCCCCGTGGTCGCCGTCGCCGCAGCCGCCGCTCTGACCCTCGCGGGCTGCTCCAGCAGCTCCGGTGGCAAGCAGGCCGAGGAGAGCGCGGAGGGCGCCTCCGCGGGCAAGGCCAACACTCCCCGCATGACGGTCGCCCTGGTGACCCACCAGTCACCCGGCGACACGTTCTGGGACATCGTCCGCAAGGGCGCCGAGGCGGCCGCCGCCAAGGACAACATCAAGCTGATCTACTCAGCCGACCCGAACGCGGGCAACCAGGCCAACCTGGTGCAGAACGCGATCGACCAGAAGGTCGACGGCATCGCTATCACCCTCGCCAAGCCGGACGCGATGAAGGACGTCGTCGGCAAGGCGACGAAGGCGAACATCCCGGTCGTCGGCCTCAACTCCGGTGTGAGCGAGTGGCAGAAGCTCGGCCTGATGGAGTTCTTCGGCCAGGACGAGACGGTGGCCGGCGAGGCGCTCGGCAAGAGGCTGAACGAGGCCGGCGCCAAGAAGGCCGTCTGTGTCATCCAGGAACAGGGCAACATCGGCCTCACCCAGCGCTGTGACGGCGTGAAGAAGACGTTCGAGGGCACGACCGAGACCCTCAACGTCAACGGCACGGACATGCCGTCCGTGAAGTCCACGATCACCGCCAAGCTCAAGACGGACAGCGACATCGACTACGTCGTCGCCCTCGGCGCCCCGTTCGCGCTGACGGCCGCGCAGTCCGTGGACGAGGCGGGCAGCAAGGCGAAGGTCGCCACCTTCGACCTGAACAAGCAGCTGACCGGAGCGATCAGCAAGGGCGACATCGAGTTCGCCGTCGACCAGCAGCCCTACCTCCAGGGCTACCTGGCGATCGACTCCCTGTGGCTCTACAAGAACAACGGCAACTACATGGGCGGCGGCGAGGCCCCGGTGCTGACCGGTCCGGCCTTCGTCGACAAGACGAACGTCGAGAAGATCGACGCGTTCGCCGCGAAGGGCACTCGGTGATGAGCATGACCCAACAGGCTGAGCCGGCGGTGACCACACCGCCGGCCTCCGGCCCCGGCAAGGAATCCGACGGGCGGACCCGGGAGCGGCCGCTGGCGCTGCGCCTCCTCGCCCGTCCCGAGGTAGGTGTCTTCCTCGGTGCCGTCGCGGTGCTGGTCTTCTTCCTCATCACGGCTCCGGCCGTGCGTGACGGCAGCTCGATGGCGAACATCCTGTACCAGTCGTCGACGATCGGGATCATGGCGCTGCCGGTCGCGCTGCTGATGATCGGCGGCGAGTTCGACCTGTCCGCCGGTGTCGCCGTGATCACCTCGGCCCTGACCGCGAGCATGGTGAGCTACCAGCTGACCATGAACGTCTGGGTCGGCGTGGTCGTCGCCCTGATCGTGTCCCTCGCGGTCGGTCTGTTCAACGGCTGGCTGCTGGTCAGGACCGGGCTGCCGAGCTTCCTGGTCACCCTGGGCACGTTCCTGATCCTCCAGGGCGTGAACCTGGCGGTCACCAAGCTGGTCACCGGCAACGTCGCCACGGACAACATCAGCGACATGGACGGCTTCGAGCAGGCCAAGGCCCTCTTCGCCTCCTCCTTCGACGTCGGTGGCGTCCAGGTCAAGATCACCGTGGTGTGGTGGCTGGTCTTCGCGGCGCTGGCCACGTGGGTGCTGTTGCGCACCAAGTACGGCAACTGGATCTTCGCGGTCGGCGGCAACCAGGGCAGCGCCCGCGCCGTGGGTGTGCCGGTGACGTTCACGAAGATCTCGCTGTTCATGCTGGTCGGCTTCGGCGCCTGGTTCGTCGGCATGCACCAGCTGTTCTCGTTCAACACCGTGCAGTCCGGTGAAGGCGTGGGCCAGGAGCTCATCTACATCGCCGCGGCGGTGATCGGCGGCTGTCTGCTGACCGGCGGTGCCGGTTCCGCGATCGGCCCGGTCTTCGGTGCCTTCATGTTCGGCATGGTCCAGCAGGGCATCGTCTACGCCGGCTGGAATCCCGACTGGTTCAAGGCCTTCCTCGGCGTGATGCTCCTCGGCGCCGTCCTCATCAATCTGTGGGTCCAGCGCACGGCGACCCGGAGGTGACCCGAATGACCAGCAAAGAAACCGGCACCCACGGTGCCATCCTCCAGGACGAGGCCCCCGACCAGGACGCCCCGATCGTCGAACTACGCAACGCGGGCAAGTCCTACGGCAACATCCGCGCCCTGCACGGCGTCGACCTCAAGGTCTTCCCCAGCCAGGTCACCTGTGTCCTCGGTGACAACGGCGCCGGCAAGTCGACCCTCATCAAGATCATCTCGGGGCTGCACCAGCACACCGAGGGCGAGTTCCTCGTCGACGACGCCCCGGTGCGCTTCTCCACCCCGCGTGAGGCCCTCGACAAGGGCATCGCCACCGTCTACCAGGACCTCGCGGTCGTCCCGCTGATGCCGGTGTGGCGCAACTTCTTCCTCGGCTCCGAGATGACCAAGGGCCCCTGGCCCATCCGCCGTCTCGACATCGAGCGGATGAAGAAGACCGCCGACGAAGAACTGCGCAACATGGGCATCGTCCTGGACGACCTGGAACAGCCCATCGGCACCCTGTCCGGCGGCCAGCGCCAGTGCGTGGCGATCGCCCGCGCCGTCTACTTCGGCGCCCGCGTCCTCATCCTCGACGAGCCGACCGCCGCCCTCGGCGTCAAGCAGTCCGGCGTGGTGCTGAAGTACATCGCCGCCGCCCGCGACCGCGGCCTCGGCGTCATCTTCATCACCCACAACCCCCACCACGCCTACATGGTCGGCGACCACTTCAGCGTCCTGCGCCTGGGCACCATGGAACTGAACGCCTCCCGCGCCGACGTCAGCCTCGAAGAGCTCACCAACCACATGGCCGGCGGCACCGAACTCGCCGCCCTCAAGCACGAGTTGTCCCAGGTACGCGGTGTCGACGTAGAGGAACTTCCCGAAGCGGCAGACCTCACCGCACCCGTGGCCTCCTCGGAAGGGAAGTCCTGACATGGCCCCTGCGCTCGACCGCATCCGGGTCGGCTCGGCCCCCGACTCCTGGGGCGTATGGTTCCCCGACGACCCCGTACAGGTGCCCTGGGAACGCTTCCTCGATGAGGTCGCCGAGGCCGGCTACGACTGGATCGAGCTGGGCCCGTACGGCTATCTGCCGACCGACCCGGCGCGTCTGACCGACGAGATCAACAAGCGGAACCTCAAGGTCTCGGCAGGCACGATCTTCACCGGCCTGCACCGCGGCCCCTCCGTCTGGGAGTCGACCTGGCAGCACGTCAGCGAGGTCGCCGCGCTCACCCAGGCCATGGGGGCGAAGCACCTGGTCGTCATCCCGTCCTTCTGGCGGGACGACAAGACCGCCGAGATCCTGGAGCCGCCGGAGCTCACCGCCGAGCAGTGGGCCCACCTCACCAAGGGCATGGAGCGGCTCGGGCACGAGGTGAAGGAGACCTTCGGTCTGGACATCGTCGTGCACCCGCACGCCGACACCCACATCGACACCGAGGCCCACGTCGAGCGTTTCCTCGACTCGACCGACTCCGACCTGGTCAACCTCTGCCTGGACACCGGGCACTACGCCTACTGCGGCGGCGACAGCGTCAAGCTGATCGAGACCTACGGCGAGCGCATCGGCTATCTGCACCTCAAGCAGGTGGACCCGGAGATCCTCGCGGACGTGGTGAAGAACGAGATCCCGTTCGGCCCCGCCGTCCAGCGCGGCGTGATGTGTGAGCCCCCGGCCGGCGTACCGGAGTTGGGGCCGGTCCTGCAGGCGGCGCAGAAGCTGAACGTGGACCTCTTCGCCATCGTCGAGCAGGACATGTACCCCTGCGAGCCGGACAAGCCCATGCCCATCGCGGTCCGTACCCGCAAGTTCCTGAGGTCCTGCGGCGCCTGACGACCCGAAAGGACGGCCGATCACCATGACTCAGCGTCCGCTCACGCTCGGAGTCGCAGTCATCGGTACCGGAAAGATGGGTGCGGACCATGTGCGCCGCATCCAGCAGGTCACCAGCGGGGCACGGGTGACCGCCGTCGTGGACGTCGACGCGGAACGCGCCAAATCGGTCGCGGCCCGCGTCGGCGACTGCACCGCCCACACCGACCCGGCCGCCGCGATGGCGTCGGCCGACGTGGACGCGGTGATCATCGCCTCACCGGGTCCCGCCCACGAGGCGGCGCTCCTCGCGGCCTTCGAGCACGACCTGCCGGTCCTGTGCGAGAAACCGCTCACCCCCGACGCGGCCTCCGCCCTGCGGATCCTCCAGGCCGAGCAGAAGCTCGGCCGGCGCCGGGTCCAGGTGGGCTTCATGCGGCGCTACGACGCCGAGTACATGAAGCTCAAGTCCCTTCTGGAGACCGGCCAGTTGGGCCGTCTCCTGATGCTGCACAACCGGCACCGCAATGTCGCCAGCCCGCCCGGCTGGACGTCCGAGATGCTCATCAACGACTCGGTGACACACGAGATGGACGTGACCCGCTGGCTGCTCGGCCACGAGATCACAGCCGTCACCGTGCTCGCCCCGACCCCGTCCGGGAACGCGCCGGACGGCATCAGCGACCCGCAGTTCGTCGTCTTCGAGACCGACGGCGGCGCGATCGTCGACGTCGAGATCTTCGTCAACTGCGGCTTCGGCTACCAGGTCCAGGCCGAGGTGGTCTGCGAACGCGGCACCGCCCGCGTCGGCGACGGCCACGCCATGGTCACCAACGCGGCCGGCCGCTGGGGCGGCATCATCGCCCAGGACTACATCGAACGCTTCGCCGACGCCTACGACCGCGAGGTCCAGGCCTGGGTGGACGCGACCCGGCGCGGCGAGGTCACCGGCCCCAGCGCGTGGGACGGGTACGCCGTGGCCGCGGTGTGCGAGGCGGCCGTGCGGGCGCTGGAGGAGGGCGGCCGGATCGAGGTGGATCTGGTGGAGCGGCCCGCGCTGTACATCTGACGGCGAACCGAGGGGTTGTACGTCCGACTGCGAACCGAAGAGGGGCCGGGAGAGCTTCCCCTGGCCCCTCTTCGTGCTCCGCCTCGGCGCGAGAGCGTTCAGCCCGCGAGAGCCGTACGCGGTCGTGGCTCGAACCCCGCCGCCCGATAGGACTCGTCGATCAGCGACATCGTCGCCAGCGCGTCCTCCGCGTCCAGCGGGAGCGGGCTGTCGCGGCGGATGTGCGCGGCGAACGCCTCCAGTTGGTAGGTGTACGACGAGCGCGTGCCCAGCCGCTCCGTCCGCTCGCCGTCCGCCGTGCGCACCACGACCCGGTCGTCCAGGTGCGGCAGCACGAAGTTGGGCGCCAGCGCCTCGCCCCGCGAGCCGACGATCCGGCAGCTCATCTCCACCTCGTCGTACGCCATGTGGCAGCGCGCCGACGCGGTCGCCCCGCCCGGGAACTCCAGCTCGGCGTCCAGCCACTCGTCGACGCCGGGCGCGCCCGAGCGCTCCCCGCCCCGTGCCGAGACGAGCCGTGGCGCACCGCCCGCCCAGGGCGCCAGCATGCGCACCGCGTGCAGGCTGTAGCAGCCGAGGTCCATCACGGCGCCGCCCGCGAGGGGCAGCGACCAGCGCGGGTCCAGGGCGCCCGGCGCGGGAATCGCCACCAGTGTCTCGACCCGCTGGAGCTCGCCCAGTTCACCGCTTTCGAGGATCTCGTGCAGGCGCCGGGTGACCGGGTGGAAGAGGTAGTGGAAGGCCTCCATGAAGACCGTCCCGGCCTTCGCCGTCGCCTGCAGCACCTCGGCCGCCTCCTCGGCGTTGCTCGCCGACGGCTTCTCCGTCAGGACGTGCTTGCCGGCCGCGAGGGCGGCGAGGTTCCACGGCCCGTGCAGACCGTTGGCGAGCGGGTTGTAGACGACCTCGACCTCCGGGTCGGCGAGCAGGTCGGCGTAGGAGTCCACCACCCGCTCCACGTCGTGCTCGTCGGCGAACGCCTCGGCGCGGGACCGGTCGCGCGCGGCCACCGCCACGAGGCGGTGGCCGGTCGTCCGGGCCGGGCCGACGAGGGAGAGCTCGGTGATGCGTGCCGCGCCCAGCACGCCGATGCGCAGCGGTTCCCGGCCCGAGTCGCTCATGCCTGCCGGACCTCCTCGATCGTCACCGGACGGTGCTCGTGCAGCGACAGGGTGCACGCGTCGGCGATCCAGCCCGCCTCCAGGGCGTCCTCGATCGTGCACGGCGAAGGCCGGGTGCCGGCCACGACCTCGGTGAACGCGGTGAGTTCGGCGCGGTAGGCCGCGGTGAAGCGGTCCATGAAGAAGTCGTGCGGGGTGCCCGCCGGGAAGGTCACGCCGGGCTCGACCGAACGCAGCGGCAGCTTGTCCTCCAGTCCGACGGCGATGGAGTCCGTGAAGCCGTGGATCTCCATGCGCACGTCGTGACCCCGGGCGTTGTGGCGGGAGTTGGAGACCACCGCGATCGTGCCGTCGTCCAGGGTGAGGATCGCGCCCGTGGTGTCGGCGTCGCCCGCCTCCTTGATGTAGTCGGCGCCCTTGTTGCCGCCGACGGCGTACACCTCCCTCACCTCGCGGCCGGTCACCCAGCGGATGATGTCGAAGTCGTGCACCGAGCAGTCCCGGAAGATGCCACCGGAGGCGGCGATGTACGCGGCGGGCGGCGGCGCCGGGTCCAGCGTGGTCGAGCGGACCGTGTGCAGCTTGCCGAGCTCGCCGCTCCGCACGGCGGCCCGGGCGGCGACGAAACCGGCGTCGAAGCGGCGGTTGTAGCCGATCTGGATCGGCACGTCCGTGCCCTGGACGGCCTTCAGCACCTTGACGCCGTCGGCCATGGTCTTGGCGACGGGCTTCTCGCAGAAGACCGGGATGCCGGCCTCGACCCCGGCCAGGATCAGCGCGGGGTGGGCGTCGGTCGCGGCGGCGACGACGATGCCGTCCACGCCGGCGGACAGCAGGGCCTCCGGCGAGTCCACGACCTCGGCGCCGAACCGCTCGGCGGCGGCCTTGGCGGCGTCCGCGAACGGGTCGGTGACGACGAGGGAGTCGACCGCGTCGAGTCCGGAGAGGGTCTCGGCGTGGAAGGCGCCGATGCGGCCGAGGCCGAGGATTCCGATACGCATGGGGATTGGTGCTCCTTGAAAGCGGTGGTACGGGGAGATGGGGAGGTCAGTCGAGGCCGCCGAGGACGTTCTGGTCCCAGTCGATCACCGACCCGGTGACCACTCCGGACCGCTCCGACAGCAGGAACACCACGAAGTCGGCGATCTCGTCGGGCTGGCCGAGCTTGCCCATCGGCAGGTTCGCGGCGGCCTGCTCGCGCCAGTCGTCGGTGGCACCGTGGAAGGCCTTCTGCGTTGCGTCCTCGCCCTCGGTCGCCGTCCAGCCGATGTTCAGGCCGTTGATGCGGACCCGGTCCCAGCGGTGGGCGTGTGCGGCGTTGCGGGTCAGCCCGATGAGGCCGGCCTTGGCGGATACGTACGGCGCGAGGAACGGCTGTCCGCCGTGCGCCGAGGACGTGATGATGTTGACGATCGTGCCGGGCGCCTTGCGGGCGACCATGTCCGAGACGGCGGCCTGCATGGCGAAGAACGGCGCCTTGAGGTTGATCGCGATGTGCTGGTCGAACAGCTCGGGCGTGGTGTCGAGCAGCGTGCCGCGGGACGTGAGCCCCGCCGAGTTGACCAGGCAGTCGATCCGCCCGTAGGCGTCGACGACCTCCGCGACCGAGGCCTTCGCCTGCTCGGCGTCCGCCAGGTCGGCCTGGACGAACATGGCCTTGACCCCGTCGGCGGCCAGTTCGGCGACCAGGGCCTCACCGGGTTCCGGGCGGCGCCCGGTGACGGCCACGACCGCTCCCTCGCGGACGGCCGCCCGCGCGATGGCGGCGCCGACGCCCTGGCTGCCGCCGTTGACGAGGACGACCTTGTCGTCGAGAAGTCCCATGGGTTCGGGGTCCTTTCAGCTCTGGCGCCGCTCGGCGCCGGCCCGCAGCTCGTCCCGCAGCGTCTCGGGAGTCCATGTCTCGCGCAGGGCGCGCCGTACGACGTCCGCCTGGGACGGCGGGGCGAGCCCGTCGACCGGCGGATCGCTGTCGAGGTTCGTGGGGAAGGGATAGCCCTCGGCGCTCGCGGCGATCACGTTCTCCAGCCACGCCTCGTCCACGCCCTCGCCGAGGCGCTTGAGGAGCACGGGGTAGACGGCGTTCGCGACCGCCTCCCGGTCCACCGTCTCCATCGCCCGCCCGAACGCCGAGGACACCTGGAGCAGATTCGCCATGCGCCGGATGTCCGCGGAGCGGTTGGTGCCGGCGGCGTGGAACAGCGCCGGGTTGAAGAAGGCCGCGTCGCCCTTGGCGAGCGGGAGCTGGACGTGGTGCGCCTCGAAGTACTCCTGGAACTCGGGCAGCCGCCAGGCCAGATAGCCGGGCTCGTAGCCCTGCGAGTACGGCAGATACATCGTCGGCCCCGACTCCACCGGCATGTCGCAGTGCGCGACGGCGCCCTGGAGGGTGAGCACGGGGGAGAGGACGTGGACATGGGCCGGGTAGGCGGCCGCGACCTCGTTGGGGAGGAAGCCCAGGTGGTAGTCGCGGTGCACGCTCTGCGCCGCGCCGCCCGGGTTGACCACGTTGACCTGCGAGGTCACCTGGTAGCCGGGCCCGAGCCAGGCGGCCGCGACGAGGGCCAGGATGTCGTTGGCGTAGTAGTCGGCGAACGCCTCGGGGTCGTAGAGGGCCGCCTTCTCCAGCGCGTTCCACACCCGGTCGTTGGCGCCCGGCTTGGCGAAGTGGTCCCCGGCGGTCGCGCCCGAGGAGCGCTGCTCGGCGATCAGGGCGTCGAACACCCCGCTGAGCCGGTCGACGACCCCCGGATCGGCGAAGGCGCCGTGGAGGACCACGATGCCCGGCCCGTCGGCGAGGGCACGGACCAGTTCGGCCCGCACCGCACGCTGGTCCTCGGCCCCGCGCAGCCGGTCGCTGTCGTAGACCAGGACGTTGCGCTCCACGGCGGAGGCGTACGGGTAGTCGGCGAGGTCGGTGGTCCGCTCGACCAGCGCACGGAAGTCCGCGAGGTCGCAGTCGCGCTCGGACAGCCAGGCCCGGCGGTGTACGGAGGTGAAGGACATCGGTGTCCTCTCGGTGACAGGGGCGACTCAGCGCTGCCATTCTTGTCATGACAATCCCGTCGAACAACCAGCAGGCGACCATCAAAAACCCCTCAGGAGCCGAGGCATGGGCCACCCCTTCCCGATCCGGGAGATCGCACGTCAGGCGGGCCTGAGCGAGGCCACCGTCGACCGGGTCCTGAACGGCCGGGGAGGGGTGCGCGAGAGCACCGCGCGGGAGGTCCAGCAGGCGATAGCCGACCTGGACCGGCAGCGCACCCAGGTCCGGCTGGTGGGCCGTACCTTCATGATCGACATGGTGGTGCAGGCGCCCGAGCGGTTCACCACGGCCGTGCGCGCCGCCCTGGAGGCCGAGCTGCCGTCCCTGCACCCGGCCGTCGTGCGCTCGCGGTTCCACTTCCGCGAGACCGGGCCGGTGGCGGAGCTGACGCGGACGCTGGACCGCATCGCCCGGCGCGGCTCGCAGGGCGTGATCCTCAAGGCCCCGGACATCCCCGAGGTCACCGCGGCCGTCGCCCGGCTCGCGGAGGCCGGAATTCCGGTGGTGACCCTGGTGACGGACCTGCCCTCCACCGCCCGCCTCGCCTACGTCGGCATAGACAACCGGGCCGCGGGCGCGACCGCCGCCTACCTGATGGGCCAGTGGCTCGGCGACCGCCCCGGCAATGTGCTCACCAGCCTCAGCAGCGGCTTCTTCCGTAACGAGGAGGAGCGCGAGATGGGCTTCCGCAGCGCCATGCGGGCCCTCCACCCCGACCGCACCCTGGTCGAGATCGCGGAGGGACAGGGCCTGGACGCCACGCAGTACGACCTCGTGCGGGCCGCGCTGGAACGCGACCCGGAGATCCGCGTCGTCTACTCGATCGGCGGCGGCAACATCGCCACCCTGCGCGCCTTCGAGGACCTCGGCCGCGAATGCGCGGTCTTCATCGCGCACGACCTCGACCAGGACAACACCCGGCTGCTGCGCGAGCATCGCCTGTCCGCCGTCCTCCACCACGACCTGCGCCAGGACATGCGCGAGGCCTGCCACATCGTGATGCGGGCGCACGGCGCGCTGCCGCCCGCGGGGCCGACACTGCCGTCGGCGATCCAGGTGGTGACCCCGTACAACATGCCCACGCCCATCGGGTGACGATCGGCGGCGTGCGTCTGGCGTGTACACCGGCTCGACGCGCCCCGGGTCCCTACCGTCGTGCGCATGTTGAAATCGGTGCCGGACGGTGGGCCCGAGCGGCTGGTGGCGCTCGCCGACGGCGTGTTCGCCATCGCGCTCACGCTGCTCGTCCTGGACTTCTACGTGCCGCGGGGACTGGGCTCGGAAAAGTACGACGACGCCCTGCACGAACTCATCCCGAACCTCGGGGGCTACGCTCTCAGCGTGCTGGTGCTCGGCGCCTTCTGGCGTGAACACCGCCGGATCTTCGGCTTCGTCCGGCAGATCGACGGGCAAGTGATCACGCTGGCCATCCTGGGGTTGAGCATCGCGGCCCTCGTGCCCTTCCCCACCAAGCTCCTCTCCGAGTACGGCGGAGAGGCCGAGTCGGTCGCCATCTACGCTGCGGCGGTCGCCGCCCTCGGCGGCGCCCACCTCGCGCTGCTCCTCGTCCTGATCCGGCGCCCGTGGCTGCGCGGCGAGGCCAAGCCGCCCGGGGGCTTCCGGCTCTTCGCGCTCGACCTCGCGGTGACGGTGGCGGTGTTCCTCATCAGCATCCCGCTCGCCATGGCCGTTGGCTCCGCGGCCATGTGGTTCTGGCTGGTCATGGCCCCGATCAAGGTGGCCGTCGGCCGGCGGGCCGAGCGGGCGCGCTGATGCCGGCCGTCACCCTCCCGCGGTCACGTCCACCCACGCGCCGCTCTCCGCCGACCGCGCCATCGCGTCCAGTACGGCGGCGCTGTGCACCGCGTCCTGAAGGGTGGCCCCGTGCGGGACACCCTCGGCGACCGAGCGCAGAAAGCGGTACGCCTCGATGACCTTCAGGTCGTCGTAGCCCATGGCGTTCGCCGCGCCCGGCTGGAAGGCGCCGAACTCGCCGTCGCCCGGGCCGACGAACACCGTGCTGACCGGCTGGTCCTGGTAGGCCGTGCCGCGGCTGATGCCGAGCTCGCCCATGCGGCGGAAGTCCCAGAACACCGCGCCCTTGGTGCCGTGCACCTCGAAGCCGTAGTTGTTCTGCTCGCCGACCGAGACCCGGCAGGCCTCCAGCACTCCGCGGGCGCCGGAGGCGAAGCGCAGCAGGCAGTTGACGTAGTCCTCGTTCTCGACCGGGCCGAGCTCGCCGGTGGCGAGGCTGTGCCCGGCGGTGGCGCCGGTGGGGCGGGCCCGCTCCGGTACGAAGATCGCGGTGTCGGCGGTCAGCCGGTCGATGTCGCCGAGCAGGAAGCGGGCCAGGTCGGCGCCGTGCGAGGCGAGGTCGCCGAGCACTCCGCTGCCGCCGCGCTCACGCTCGTAACGCCAGGTCAGGGCGGACTGCGGGTGGGCCGCGTAGTCGCTGAACAACCGGATGCGCATGTGCGTGACCGTGCCGATCTCGCCGGCGGCGATCAGCTCGCGGGCGGCCTCGACGGCGGGCGTGTTGCGGTAGTTGAAGCCGACCGCGCTCTGCACACCGGCCTTGGCCGCCGCGTCCGCGACCGCTCGGGCGTCCTCGGCGGTGAGGCCCACCGGCTTCTCGATCCAGAGGTGCTTGCCTGCCTCGGCCATGGCGACGCCGATCTCGCGGTGCAGGAAGTTCGGGGCGGTGATGCTGACGGCCCGCACACGCGGGTCGGCGGCCACCTCGCGCCAGTCCCGGGTCGTCGAGGCGAACCCGAACTGTGCGGCGGCCTCCTCGGCCCGGCCGGGCACCTCCTCGGCGACGGTCACGAGGTGCGGGCGCAGGGGCAGTTGCGGGTAGTGGTGCGGGACGCGGGCGTAAGCCTGGGTGTGCACCCGCCCCATCCAGCCGAATCCGACGACGGCGACGCCGAGCGTGTCCACCATTGCAGCCCCTCTTTGGACCGGTCCATTTTCTCTCCAGGCCACCTTGGGTTCCGCCCGTGACCGGTGTCAACCCCTCCGTCCCCCTTTGACAAGCGCAAGATGCCTGTGGAACGGTCCATGTCCATGAGACCGCCGACGATCCGTGACGTGGCCGACCGGGCCGGCGTCTCCAAGTCGCTGGTCTCGCTCGTGCTGCGCGGCTCGGAGCAGGTGCGCCCGGAGAAGCGGGAAGCCGTACTGCGGGCGGTACGCGAACTCGGCTACCGTCCGAACGCCGCCGCGCGCAGCCTCAGCGAGCAGCGCACCCGCACGGTCGGCGTCCTCCTCAACGACCTGCGCAACCCCTGGTTCGTCGACATGCTGGAGGGCCTGAACTCCCTCCTGCACGACAACGGCCTGCACATGCTCCTGGCCGACGCCCGCCTCAACCGCCGTACCGGCCAGGACCCCACCGGCCCCTTCCTGGACCTGCGGGTCGACGGCCTGGTCGTGGTCGGCACACTGCCCGACCCGGCCGCACTCGGGGTGGTGGCCGAACGGCTGCCGGTCGTGGTCGCGGGCGCGCGCGAGCCGAGCCTGCCCGGCGTGCACATCGTCGCCAACGACGACGAGCGGGGCGCCCGTCTGGTCACCGAGCACCTCATCGGCCTCGGGCACCGGCGCATCGCGCACATCGCGGGGTACGGCGCGGTCGGCGAGCTGCGCCGGCGCAGCTTCGAGGCGACGATGCGGGCGCACGGTCTCGCGGACGGGGCGGTCGTCGAGTCGAGCGACATGACCGAGGAGGGCGGCTACCGCACCACGGTCCGGCTGCTGAGCCGCGCGGACCGGCCGACGGCCGTCTTCGCCGTGAACGACATCGCCGCGATCGGGGCGTTGTCGGCGGCCGAGGAGTCGGGGCTACGGGTCCCGCGCGACCTCTCCGTCGTCGGCTACGACAACACGAGCATCGCCCGCCTGCGCCACGTCTGGCTCACCACCGTCGACAACGCCAGCCACGAGGTGGGCCGGCGCGCGGCCCGCTGCCTGCTCGACCGGTTCGAGGGCAGTGGGGGAGCGGGCGAGGTCCATCTCGCGGCGCCGACGCTGGAGATCCGGGGCTCGACGGCAGCCCCGGTTGCGGGTTGAACGCTCACAGGTTGATCGCGTACGCCTTGCGCAGCGTCTCGTGCACCGTCCATGTCGTACGGTCGCCCTCGCGCAGTACGGCCATGTCGCCGGGCCCGACCTTCAGTGTCGGACCGTCCTCGAACTCGATGGTCGCCGTTCCGCTGATCACGACGAACAGCTCGTCGGCCTCCGTGTCGGTGACCACGCCGGGCGTGATCTGCCAGATGCCCCGCATCTGACGCCCGTCCGCCGACTCCCACACCACCTTCCCGGTCACCTCGGGCGTCCCGGCCACGATCTGCTCGGGGGCGAGGGGTTCGGGTTCGAGCTCGGCGTCGGGGATGTGGAGTACGAAGCTGTGCGTCATGCGGCGACCCTAGCGGCGGTGCGCGGGGCTGGGCCGTGGACAGGGTGTGGGGTTTCGCCGGGTGCGAGCGGACACTCCGTCGCTGCCATCCCATACGGCGGACAAAATTGTTGACAATTCTGTTTGGCTAGATTTACGTTCGACAGGCACTCACTCAGGGAGGGCACATGCCGAACGAAGCCCGTCCGAGCACCGGAGAGCAGGCCAAGCAGCATGCGCTCGCGCAGCTGCGGCAGGCGATCCTGCACGGCGAGATGGCACCGGCCCAGCGGCTGGTGGAGAACGAACTCGCCGAGCAGTTCGGTGTGACACGGGCCAGCATCCGCGCGGCGCTCATCGATCTGGAGGCTCAGGGACTGGTCGAGCGGATCCGCAACCGTGGCTCACGGGTGCGGGTGGTGACCGTGGAGGAAGCGGTCGCCATCACCGAGTGCCGCATGGTCCTGGAAGGGCTCTGCGCGGCCAAGGCGGCCGTCGCCGCCAGCGACGCGCAGCTGACTCAACTCACGGACCTGGGCGCGGCGATGACCAAGGCCGTGGCCGACGGTGAACCGGTGACGTACTCGGAGCTGAACCAGGAACTGCACGCCAGGATCCGGGAGTTCTCCGGCCAGCGGACGGCCGTGGAACTGCTGGAGCGGCTCAACGCGCAACTGGTGCGCCACCGCTTCCAGCTGGCGCTCAGGCCCGGTCGTCCGCAGCACTCCCTGAACGAGCACCTGGCCATGATCGAGGCGATCCGGGCCAGGGATCCGCAGGCGGCCGAGTCGGCCGTCCGCGCCCACCTCACCAGCGTGATCGAGGCGCTGCGCGACTGATCGCTGCCGCGCGGGGCGGGCGCCCACCTGTCACCAAGGAGATCAGAGAATGACTCAGGCCAACGCGCCCGCCGGTCCACGCTCCACACTCGTCATCACCGCGCACGCCGGGGACTTCGTGTGGCGTGCGGGTGGCGCCATCGCCTTGGCCGCCGCGCGCGGCGAGAAGGTCACCATCGCCTGCCTGACCTTCGGCGAGCGCGGCGAGTCCGCCAAGGCGTGGCGCGAGGGAAGGAAACTGGAGGAGATCAAGGCGATACGCCGGGACGAGGCCGAGCGCGCCGCCGCGACCCTCGGCGCCGAGGTCCGCTTCTTCGACGCGGGTGACTACCCGCTGAACGCCACCCCCGAGCTGACCGACCGACTCGTCGCCGTCTACCGGGAAGCCCAACCCGACGTCGTGCTCACCCACCCGACCGAGGACCCGTACAACGGCGACCACCCCGCCGCCAACCGCATGGCCCTGGAGGCCCGGATCCTCGCGCAGGCCATCGGTTACCCGGGCGAGGGCGAGATCATCGGCGCCCCGCCGGTCTTCTACTTCGAGCCGCACCAGCCCGAGATGAGCGGTTTCAGGCCAGAGGTCCTGCTCGACATCACGGACGTCTGGGAGACCAAGCGGGGGGCCATGGAGTGCCTCGGCGCCCAGCGGCACCTGTGGGACTACTACACCGACCTCGCCGTCCGCCGTGGTGTCCAGCTCAAGCGCAACGCCGGGCCCAACCTGGGCCTGGCCCACAACACCATGGCCGAGGCGTACATGCGCCCCTACCCACAGATCGCGAAGGAGCTGGCATGAGCGGCGTGATCGTCACCAACCCGCCGAAGGCGGAGCTGAAGGACGTCGACGCGCTGGCCGGCTTCGGCGTGGCGACGGTGAGCGAGGCGATGGGCCGAACCGGGCTGCTGGGACCGGGGATTCGTCCCGTCCAGCAGGGCGTACGAGTCGCCGGTACGGCCGTCACCGTGCTGAGCTGGCCAGGCGACAACCTCATGATCCACGCGGCGGTCGAGCAGTGCGGCGAGGGCGACCTCCTGGTCGTCACCACCACCTCGCCCTGCACGGACGGTCTGTTCGGCGAGCTGTTCGCAACCGCCCTCCAGCAGCGCGGTGTGCGTGGTGTCGTGCTCAACACGGGCGTCCGCGACACCCAGGAGCTGCGGGACATGGGCTTCGCCGCCTGGTCCCGGGCGGTGTCCTCGCAGGGCACGGTCAAGGCCACCGGAGGTTCGGTCAATGTGCCGATCGCCATCGACGGCCAGGTGATCCACCCAGGCGACGTGATCCTGGCCGACGACGACGGCGTCGTGGTCGTACCCCGCGAGCGTGCCCGCGAGACGGTCGAGCGCTCCGAGGCCCGCGAGGCCAAGGAGGCCGCCACCCGCGCCGCCTTCCTCGAAGGGCAACTCGGCCTGGACCGCTACGGGTTGCGCGAGAAGCTGAAGGAACTCGGTGTCGTGTACCGCACGCACGAGGAGCACCAAGGAGCACGGCCGTGAGCGCGGAGGTGCCCTGTCTGCTGATGCGCGGCGGCACCTCCAAGGGGGCCTACTTCCTGGCCGCGGACCTGCCCGACGACCCCACGGCCCGCGACGAGCTGCTGCTGCGTGTCATGGGCAGCCCGGACGAGCGCCAGATCGACGGTCTGGGCGGCGCGCACCCCCTCACCAGCAAGGTGGCTGTCGTCGCGCCGTCGGCCGATCCACGGGCCGACGTGGACTACCTCTTCCTCCAAGTCGCCGTCGACCGGCCGGAAGTGAGCAGCCGTCAGAACTGCGGGAACATCCTCGCCGGGATCGGCCCGTTCGCCGTGGAGCGCGGGCTCGTCCCGGCGGGGGAGGCGGAGACCTCCGTACGGATCCGCATGGTCAACTCCGGCGACTTCGCCACGGCGACCTTCCCGACTCCCGGCGGCCGGGTGGAGTACACGGGCGACGCCGAGATCTCCGGCGTGCCGGGCAGGGCTGCCCCCGTGGTGATCGAATTCCCGCCCGGTGCGGGGAGGTTGCTGCCCACCGGCAATGTCCGCGACACGCTCGACGGCATCCCGGTGACCTGTGTGGACAACGGCATGCCGACGGTCCTCGTCCATGCCACCGCGCTGGACGTCACCGGCTACGAGCCGCCCAAGGCCCTGGAGGAGGACCTCGCGCTCGCCGATCGGCTCCGGGAACTCCGGCTGGCGGCAGGCGAGTTGATGGGCCTGGGTGACGTTTCGGACACCACCGTCCCGAAGCTCAGCCTCCTCGCCCCGCCCCGCCACGGCGGCGCGATCACCACCCGCACCTTCATCCCGGTCCGCTGCCACACGTCGATCGGAGTGCTCGGCGCGGCGAGCGTCGCCGCCGGCCTGCGGATCGAGGGCGGCGTCGGCGCGGAACTCGCTCGGCTCCCCGCCGCGGGCGACCGTATCCGCATCGAACACCCCACAGGATTCCTGGACATCGAGAGCAGCCTCGGCACCGACACCGCCGGCCTGCCCACCGCCCGCCGTACGGCCGTCGTCCGTACCGCCCGCAAGATCTTCGACGGCACCGTCTTCCCCAGGTCCGCCGAGGCGGCCCCACTGACCGCACGCACCCCCGGAGGTCCCCGATGACCCCGCCGCTCGGCGACATCGCCCACATCGGCCACGCCCAGCTGTTCACCCCGGACCTGGACGCCAGCGTCGCCTTCTTCACCGACTATCTAGGGCTCACCGTCAACGGTCAGCAGGGCGACACCGTCTACCTGCGGACCTTCGACGACTACGAGCACCACAGCCTGGTGCTCACCGCCCGCGAACAGCCCGGCCTCGGCCGGCTCGCCCTGCGCGCCTCCAGCGAGGCGGCCCTGCACCGCCGTATCGAGGCGGCCGGCGGCACCGGCAAGTGGGTCGAGGACGAACCCGGCATCGGCAGGCTGTACCTCACCACCGACCCCGACAGGGCATGGGACGCTTCGGCGCCGTCTTCGGGCCGTGGCTCGGCGGCCAGTTGCTCGCCGCGAACAAGGGCGACTGGGGCTTCACCGCCTTCGCCGTCGCGGGCCTGTCGTCCATGGTCTTCATCGGGATCGCCGCGCTGCGCGGCTCACCGGGACCGGCCCGGACCGGCGGCGAGAAGGAGCTGATCGGCGCGCACTGACCTGCGGTCACCGAACGCCAGGGGTGAGGACATGCGCCGCCCGCCGCAGCAGAAGCGGCCGGCGGCGCCCGTCATATCTAATGGTCCGTCATATGTACTGATGAGCCGAACTGGGATATTCGACGCTCTCGCGTATTGTTGCGTCATATGCCCGCTGTGACGCGTGGCGGCTCTCGGTGCGCCGGGGGCAGGTGAGTTGACTGTTGAAGGGGGACGGGGGACGTGGTGGCGCTTCTTGCGGTGGTGGCGGTCGTCGGGTACATGGCTACGGCGGGCTTGCCGTGGTGGGTGGTCGCGGCCGTGGCGCTGCTGACGGCGGGATTCGCGGCGGGGGTGTCCGGGGGCCCGGTCCGAGGGGCCAGATGCACCGGCACGCCCGCCCCGGCCGATCAGCTCACGATCTCCTCGCCCGAGGACTGCCCGATGCCCCCGCCCATCTCGGTGAAAGCGGGTGCCCCAGGCCCGGACGACTGGGGCGTGAAGTCGTCGACCGACAGGGCGGAGAGCCGCGCTCTCAGCTGAAGCGCTGTTCCGCGGCCTCGCGCAGACGCCGCGCGATGACCGCGTAGACGGCCCGCGCCTTGTCGTCGTCGCTCCCGTCGTACCCGTGATCGGCGCCGCGCACGTCATGGTGCTCGACCAGCGCCCCCGCCGCGCGCAGCCGCTCGGCATACCGCTCGCCCTCGGTCCGGAGCAGGTCGTACTCCGCGGTGATCACCAGGGCCGGCGCGATGCCCTTCAGGTCCGCGGTGTCCGAGGGGTGCGCGGGCGATACGAGCGGGTCGTCGCGCCGCCGTACATCGGGGACGTACGACGTGTCGAAGACGTCGGCCATCCAGGGGCGCAGCATCGGCCTGGCGATGGCGGCGCGCTTGTCGCGGGCGCTCGTCGCCAGGTCGAGCGGCGGATAGTGCAGCACCTGCAGCGCGATCGGGGGCCCGCCTCCGTCGAGCGCCTGCCGTGCGACGGCCGCCGCGAGCCCGCCACCGGCGCTCTGCCCGCCCACGGTGAGCCGCTCACCGTCCCAGCCCTCCTCGGTACCGTGTTCCGCGACCCAACGGACGATCTCGTACGCCTGCCGGGGCGGCGCCGGGAAGGGGTGCTGCGGGGCGACCACGTAGTCCACGTTGATCACGACCACCCCCGCCTCGGCGGCGAGGAACCGACACAGCGGGTCGTCCGGCTCGGTCAGCCTCATGACGTAGCCGCCACCGTGGAAGTTGACGTGTACGGGCGGTACGGCGTCGCCCTTCTCGGGGAGATACACCGTCGCCCGTGCGGGCGCGACGGACGTGGGGATCGTCAACTCCCGTACCTTGCGCGGGAATTCGGGGAACCGGGCATGCGATGCCGCGGCGGAACCCCGGCCGCCGGAACGGCGATCCGCCATGGCGGTCGCCCGTTGCATCGCCTTGGCGGCGAACGCGGCCACCGCGGGCCGGGCCAGGAAGGACATGCGGCTCCGTTCGGTCGCGGCCTCGTTGGGCCTGCCCGTTACGAATCTCTTGAGTTAGGCAATTATAGATGGCAGCAATTATGGGTCAAGCCTTCGGGCCGGTGGCGCAAGACGCGCATGAGGTAGGGTTGACCCGCATGATCACGCGTCCACCGCGTGGCACGCATCGGGACGTGGCGCAGCTTGGTAGCGCACTTGACTGGGGGTCAAGGGGTCGCAGGTTCAAATCCTGTCGTCCCGACAGTTTGATGAACTGTCATCGCAGGTCAGGGCCTTGTTTTACTTCGGTGAGACGAGGCCCTTGATCGTTTTCGGGGCTCATGTCTCACAATTTCTCACGGTCACAGGCGGACAACAACGAGGGCGATGTCGTCCTGGCTGCCGCCGGTGACGCCCAGGTGGATCAGCAGTGCGTCGGCGAGTTCTTCCACCGGGAGGGTGCTGCACTGGGCGAGGGCATCGGTCAGCCGGGCCAGGCCAGTATCGATGTCTTCGCCGCGCCGCTCGATGAGCCCGTCGGTGTAGAGCACGAGGGTGTCCCCGCGGGCGTAGGACAGTCCGGCCTGAGGGCGGGGGACGTGATCGGGTCGAGCGCCCAGCGGCGGGTCGGTGGCCTGGTCCAGCAACTGCCAACTGCCGTCTGGATGAAGCAGTACCGGCGGAGGGTGACCGGCGTTGCTGTAGATGATCAGTCGACTGCGCGGATCGATGAGCACTTTGGCCACGGTGGTGGCCAGTGCGCCGTCGACCGCCCTGGCGTACAGGCCCAGTACCTCCAGGGCCTGTGCGGGGCTGGGAACGGCCCGGATGGCTGCGCTCAGGGCGCTGCGCAGCATGCCCATGACAGCGGCGGCCTCAAGGCCGTGGCCGACAACGTCCCCAACGGCGAGGGCGTAGCGGTCGGGCGGAAGATCGACCACGTCGTACCAGTCGCCGCACACGTTGAGTGATCCGAGGGCAGGCAAGTAGCGCACAGCGATATCCCGGTGCCTGTCCAAGTCGGGCGAGCGAAGCATGACTTCCTGCAGGGTGACGGCGATTTCACGTTCGCGGGCATGCGCCTGGCGCAGCTGCTCGTTCAGTTGTTCCAAATCGTGCGACCGGGCGTACACCAGGGCCGCGATCTCTGTTGCCTGCGTGCTCAGCGGCGGGGTGAGCTCACGGATGACGGGGGAGTGCATGAACTCGGTGACGTCGTCGGCCCGCGCGATGATCCACTTGACCGTGCCATCCGACCCCAGGACAGGGGTGGACATTCCGCACCACCACCGCTCCTCGAGTTCACCTGGGCGGTCGGCAATGGGAATGTCGAATCGCTTCGGTGCCACCACATCGGGCTCGCGGGAGTCCAGCACGCGCTGGAGTGAGGCGCCGAAGTCACGCGCCGCGGCAGGCGCAGCAGGAGTGTCCGGGAACGCCGCCAGGATGTACTGCCCGGCCAGTTCTTCGCGGGTCCTGCCGGTGACCTGGAGGTAGGCCCGGTTGGCGTAGTGGATCACCAGGTCGGCGTCCAGCACCAAGTACGGGTTCGGTGCGGCGTCGAACAGCTCCTCGAAATCGATCTCCGCTGTCGTCACGCGCGTGCCCTGCCGATCTTTACGAGCGCGACCGCTTTCATCTCCCAACCTACGAGCTATCCGCCGGGGGTGCGCACCGGACGACTACCGATACGAGATCCTCAGCCGAGCAACTCGCTGTGCCCGGCCCCAGGTCGAGACAACGGTGTCGGACACTCCGCTGTTGGCCATCCAGGACACATCACCAACCGCGGCGTGCCGCTAGAACATATCGGATCTTTTCGTATTAATCTCTGGTCATCGCACGAAGTCGATCTCTCACCGATCGCACCCCCCTTCGTTCCACCGGAGATGAACATGCACAAGCTTCGCAAGGCTGCCGTCGTGGTTGTCGCGCTCGGAAGTGCCGGACTGCTGAGCACCGGCACCGCCGCGGCCCACGGCAACGACGATCACGGCGGCAAGGGCGGAGGTCACTACAGCGTCCTGCAGAGCTCCAACTGCAAGTCGCACGACCTGAACCTCAACATCCTCGGCCAGGTCGGTATCCTCAACGGCCTGCTGGGCAACGCGCTCAACGGCGAGGGCGACGCGGGTGCGCAGAAGACCCACCAGGGCTCGACCATGGGCTGCAACAACAGCGCCTTCTAAGGCGTGCTTTAACAGCTGCTGCGGTATCGGGTTGGCCGTTCGGAATGATCACGGGCGGCCAACCAAATAAGGAAGTCGATGGCGATGCGCCCTAGCCCAGCAGCTCGCTCAGCTTCTCCGAGCCGGCCTTGAGACTCTGCGGGTCAGGGTGGACGTACACCCGCTTGGTGAAGGACAGGTCGCTGTGCCCGGCCCAGGCCGAGACGACGGTGTCAGGGACCCCGTTGTTGGCCATCCAGGACAGGCAGGCGTGGCGCGCGTCGTACAGACGGACCCGGCGGACGCCTGCTGCCTCCATCAGCTTCTGCGCCTCCCGACGAAGCTTGTCCGTCTTAAACGGTCTCCCCAGTTCATCGACGACCACATAGCCTGAGTCCTCGTAGGCCTCCCCTGCTTGCTCCTTCTCCTTGTCCTGAAGGGCACGCAACCCCACGAGCGCGCTGTGAACGGGCTTGGGCAGCGGCAAGGTCCGCTTGCCGTTGAGAGTCTTGGGCTTTTTCTCAACGACCTTGTTTCGTAGCCCCAGCTCCTGGCTTCGGTCGTAGACGATGGTTCGGGTATTGCCTACGGCAATGGTCCCTGAGCCTTGGAGGTCGACATCCTCTTTCCAGCGGGCACCGCATACTTCTGCGGGACGCTCGGCGATAAGGGTGAGGAGCATGGGGCCAAACAGCCGATTTTCCTTGCTCGCCTCGATGAAGGCCTTCACCTCGGCCTCGTCCCAGGGACGGCGCTCGGGTGTGTTTTGGGCTGCACGGGTGCGAGCCTCCCGGGATATTTGGACGTGCTCAGCGACGTTGCGGACCACCCATCCCCGGCGCACAGCCAGATTCAACGCCGAGCGAAAACGACCAAGCGTCAGCTGAACTGAGCGGGCACCCAAACCGGTGCCCGGCTTCCCTCCTCGCCGGCGTCCGCTGGTGACAAGCCAGTCGACGAACTCCTCGACATCCTCCTCGGTCAGCTGCTGCACCCGCTTGTACCCGAGGTGGTTGCGAACCGGGCGGACCGCATTGTCGTAATTAGAGGTCGTCGCCTCCTCAACATCCCGCGTTGCTGCCCGAAGCCAGATGTCCAACAGCTCGTTGACAGTCAGCTTGGTCGGGGCGACGTACTCGCCTGTTTTGGACTGGTGACGGATGCGGGCAAGCTCGTTGCGGGCTTCCGTCTTGGTATCAAAGGTCTTAGTAACCTGCCGACGCTTCCCGTCGGCTTTGCGAGGTCCATCCGTCACGAAGCGATACCGCACCGTGCCGTCCGCCAGCGTGATCTTCTTGATTGGGTCACCCACCGTGTCACCTGCTTGTCGGTTAACCCCCCAAGGCGGTGCTCAGAGTGTGAGCCTGACGCGGGACAAATACAACAGGCTCCCAAACCCCTTAGAGAGCTTCGAGGTACCGGATCAAGGAAGCCGTCAGTACCCGGTAGCGGCTGCCAAACGCCACAACCCGAAACGGCACCTCTTTCCGCTTGATCAACTCGTACAGATGCGACTTGGAGATCCCCAAGGCCAAAGCGGCCTGACACACATCAACCGTGGCTGCCCACGAGCGAATCTCATCAAGAGTGGGTTGCAAGGTGATCACTCCTCGGCGCCCGAGCCGCCGAGAGCGGCGATGGCGAACATTCCCAACAGACCGTTGGTGGAGATATGAGGATGCTCGGCTGCACAAGAAGAGGGTCAGCCTACTACCTCTATTTTATCTGGCCAGCCACCAAAACCCAAGGAATATCGAGCGAAAGGGGACACAAGGGGCAAGATTTTTGCGCCCTCGCCCTTCCGCCTCTTTTTACCGGGGCTCGACATATCACCGACAGAAGGCGAGAACGCCATCGTACGCTCCGCCGGGCAGGCCCCAATCCATCAGTCCCCTACTCGGGTACCGAGTCCGGCTCGGCTCTCGCGAAGCGACCAATCCGGTGATCGCACCGCGATCCGTTCTACCGCGTTAGCGGCTTATCGCCACCCGACGGAAGGAAGGTCTGGAAGGAATGCCGTCGGTGGCCACTGTGGCCCCCTTGGGGGGTGGACTCGGAACCATCACACACCCGAAGGGATCTGGGTCGTAGACCTTGTGTGGTGGTGGAGAGGACGGGGGGAGTCAGCCGCGCCACCGACCGCAGGAAGGTTGGTTTCCCCTCGCGGTGCGGCTGACTCCCCCCGTCCGATGACCACCCCGAACCCGCTGGTCAGCGGGCCATTCCTTCCAGCTACAACCGTCCGCAGGACGCTTCCACTCACCCTTATCTCGTGTACCGCCTGTCATACCGGCCTGAGGTGGTACGACACCCGACCTGCTCAAAACCGAGTACCGAAGATGAACGATCAAGATCGTGACTCACTACGAACCAGGCTCGTAGGCACGCACGCCGTTTTTGGCACGACGAGTAAACCCCCTAAGGTCCCCCTTGGCGGCTCCCCTATTTCCCGTTCTCTTGGCTCTCTCGTTCCCTTCGCTTCTCCTATCGACCTTCGGTCGATGAGGTAACTCAGATTGACTGGTAGTGAACCAGCGTCCTAGAAAGATCCAGTAAGTACTGGATCGATCGTGTTTGCTTTGGTCAGTCGGTCACTTCGATCACGGCAGGCTAGTCCGTCTTTATTCGCAAACCCCGCTAAGAGCGGGGGAGACGGCGGCTGCCTGGTCTGCTCTTTGATATAAGCAAATCGACAAGGGCCTTGCCTAGTTCCGTACGGGTCGTACGTCCCGTACGGAACGACCCGTACTAGGGGTACGGGGTACTAGGGGTACCGGTAGTACGGGGTAAGAAATGTCGAAGGGAAACTACTTTGGCGATTGGCGTCTTTGAAGGAGAAGCTTGTCGATTGCCTCGCGAACAAAAGCAGACATGCTACCCGCACCGCCCTGCCTTCTCTCGTCTAAGGAAAGCTGCTGCAGAGACTCGTACTGGTCTCGCCAGATATCAAACGGATGGCGCTGCTTCATTACGCGTTTGATAGGAGGTACCCCCAGTACGGGGCGTACTGGGGGTACCTCCCGTACGGGGGGTACGGGTAGTACGGGCTCGCTCTTCCTCTGGCGAAAGAACGCCGATTCCTCCAGGTCGTTTGTTATCGCATCAATGTTGAGAGTCTTGTTCATACTTCGAAAACCTCGCCGATCAACTTGTTGTAAGCGAGTGCTGCTGTCGAGCGGGGATTGAACGAAAAGGCATCCTGCCGGTTGAAATGCGCGTCGCGCAGATCCGTATTACGAGGGATCACCGTATTGAACACGGAACCGGTGTAGGTCTGGCGCAAAATCTGAAGCGACGTTTTGCTGTTGACGGTCGGATCACTCATGGTAAATAGGAAGCCGGCGAGCTCAAGCCGAGAGTTGAAGTACTCCTTTACCTCCTTGATCGTCTTGCTGATTTGAACAATCGAATCAAGCTCGAAGTAGCCGGGTGACACAACCACGATCACTTTATCGGAAGCCGTGAAAGCATTGATGGTGAGCCATGAGAGGGTAGGTGGGCAATCAATGAAGATGTAGTCGTAGTTGTCCTTGAGTGCATCAAGCTCTTTCTTAAGCCGTTCCTCTCTGTGATCTATCGCCGTTGTAAGCTCAACGTCTGTATTGGACAGCAAGATGTGAGAGGGAACAATTTCCAGATTGGGTACGCTCGTTGCGTGCGTTGGCAACGGGCTGCGCTCAAGGATCGTCGTAAAGACGGTCTGCTGTTTGGTTATGTGGGGATAGTTGTGAAGCAGTACCTTACTGCTGTTTGCCTGGGAATCGATATCTACAAGCAGAACACGCTTGCCCTTACGAGCTAATCCTGCTGCGAGAGATATTGTCGATGATGTCTTGCCGACACCGCCTTTCTGTGATGCGATGGAAATAACCATATTAAGTTAAATGGATCGAAAGCCTTAGAGCAGGTTGTTTCAATGCATTTCTTATTCTGTATCAGAATAGCGAAAAATGAATTGTCCTGTCAATAAGGAAATAAGGGGGAGAGATGTGCCGATGTGGATCACAGCTGCAAAAAGCCCCGCCCATGCGGCCACGGCGGCGGATACACGGGCGGGACGGTTTCTAGTCTAGTTCACCAAAGGACCTAGGTGCGAAAGGTCATTAAACGCAGCTGAGTTCGCGCCGCGCTTTAGGCCACCGTTACGCCACGGTTCACGGCCCAAGACTGAGCGGCTTCGGCCATGGCCCCGAGCCAGGACGCTTCAGGCTTGCGGGCAGCGAACGCCCGATACATACGCACGAAGGCAGCGGCGAACGCGTCGACCGCCCTTGGGTCCGCACTCGTCCATGACGGACTGCGGGACGCCCACGACTCGGCAGACTCTGGGCTGTGCCCGGCGGCGACGAGCTGAACGACGAACATAGCCGGATCGATGAACGCCGCTCCCCGAGTCGGCCAGGCCCAATCCACGGCCCACATATCCCGGACGCCGATCAGGAAGTTGCTCGGGTTGACGTCGGTGTGAAGCAGTGCGTCACCCTTGAACAGCTCGGCTTCGTGCTCGTCCCGAGCGAACCGGTCCCATCGGGTCTCGGACCAGTCCCGAGCCACCTCGGGCAGATCCAATTCCCCTAGGCGGCCCACCAGTTCGGCGACCTTGGGCAGATCCGGGGAGTTTGGCGCGAAGTCCGACAGGCGCCCGTTGACAGCTTCGAAGCCCAGGGCAACCCAGTGCTCGTCTTCCGTGTACCAGCGTAGAACGGGGGAGAGGGGGCGGACGAATGGATTGATCAGCATCTCGCGGGTGATGGAGTCCAGCCGGCCGCCAGGCCGGTTGCGGACGGCCTTGATGAAGAACGCCCCCTTCTCGCTGTCGACCAAGGCCGTGACGTCGGAGCTGAATCCGCGCGCGGTTCGCTCGATGCTGGTCACGTCGCCCACGTACGGACGGATCAGGGCCCGAATCTCTGATGCGGGAAGGGGGGTGCTCATAGGTCCCTCAGTTCTTCGGAGTGCACTCGCTCCCCGGAGTTCCCGGCGAGCACTCGTCGTCAGTGTCCGGCGTGCAGGCCTTCCCGTTGTCGAGCGAGCCGGGGCTCCGCAGCGCGCTGCGGATAGAGACATTGGCCCCGACCATGGCGGGACCGCTGAGGATATCGGCCAGCGGGGTTTCCTTGACGTTGCCGACGCTCAGCCACCCGGAGAAGACGCAGGGGGAGACGTCGCCCGTGGGGTTGATTGCTGCCCTGCCAGACCCGCACCGGCCGCACAGGTTGCTCGTGGACGGCGCCTCACCGTTGCCGCTGCGACCGAAGGGCCGGACGTGGTCCACGCGGACGTGCGTCACTCCCAGGGCCTCAAGCTCTTGCCGAGCTTCGCTGACCCGCTGAGCTTCGCTGCCCGCGATGACGCCGACGCGCACCGGGATGCCGCGCTGCACGGCTGCAACGATGTTCGCTCGCGTCCGGGCATGGCTGAGACGACCGGTCATCGCGTTGTACTGTGCCGGATCGTCGGAGTAATACGACGTAGCGAGGGTGAGCCCGTCCCGCTGGAAGAGTTCCCAGCACTCGGCCGAGACGTGTACCAAGTTGCTGTACACCTCGACGTTCAAGCCGAGGTTCAGCGCACGATCGACCAGGTTGGTGAAGTCGGGGTGCATGGTCGGCTCTCCGCCGATGTACTGGATACGGCGTACGCCGCAACCGGCGGCCTGTTCCAAAACGCTGGTCCAGTCTTCGCGGCTCATGGTGCCGTGGGAGCCGTCCGGCCCCGATGCGTTGTAGCACTGCATGCACTGAAGCTGACACTTTCGCGTCAGGTCCAGCCACAGAAGCTCGGGCACGGCAAGCTGTGTTTCTGCCGCCGCCGCTTGTACGAGGGTTGTCACAGTCGTACACCTCTCGCTGAGTGAACGGATTTGACCCGCGGCCTTGACCACGGGGTGGTGCGCTCGCCCCGGCGGGCGCTCGGGCTGTCCTGGACCGTGTTCCACCGGGGCGAGCAGGCCCGGCCCATCCGTCACGGGGGAACGCCGGACGGACGGGGAACTATGAGGCGGGACGTGCGTCCCACTGCTGTTGGTACTGGTGGATGTACTGACGGACGAAGTCACAGCAGGCCTCGCAGGCGAAGGCCGGGGCCGTCTCACCGCCGTGCTCAACCGGGCCTATCCAGACCACCATCTGATCGCCTCGGCGACAGAGGAGGCACCAGCCGGGGACTAACGGCCTGCGCCTCATAACTTTGGCTCCACAAGCACGTAGTCGGTGACGCTGCTCTTGAAGCGGTTGTGCCCTGTACCGGCGCGATGTACGGCCATCCACAGGTTCGCTGCCTTCTCGGTGCCCAAGTCGCCCGAGGACGCGCCGCACTCCTCTTCATCGCCTGACACGCAGACCGCAGCCCAGGTCACTTCCCCGATGGGGTCCCGGTTGATCGTGTAGTCCACGAAGCGGAAGACCGACCTGACAGTCATTGGGCCTGCGCCTCGCTCTTCGCCACGTAGACCCGCAACAGGGCAAAGGTGATGGTCGCCAGCTCGCCCATGAACGCAAAGGCGTCATAGGCAGACGTGGCCGGCGCAGGGCGGTTGGACAGCTCAAGCTTCTTGTACGCCTGGCGGTACACCTCCATCACCTCGTCGTCCTGGTCGGCCCCCAGGTCCACGGCAAGTAGCTCTCTCAGGTGACTGATGAGGTCATTGGTCCTCGCGTCGATATCCGCTCGGGTTGACCTGCTCAGCTCCATGAGCTGAACGACGGTGATGGTGTCCCTGAACCAGTCAACTTCGAGAGACGAACCGTCGATGCCGGTCGTGGGGCTTCCTTCGGTCACGCTCGTCACCACGCTTCTCCCTCCGCTGTCCATGACCCCAACCAATGAAGACCGCAAACGGCCTCGGTTGCTTAGGTCCGAACACGAACGTAGAGCGGCTGTCACCCAAGTCCCAAGAAGATTGCGCCAGTTTGCAGCAGGTCGTTTGACGGTCTCGAACGCGTCACCGACCATCAACGTGTCGCGCAAATCGGTGCAAGGCAGCGGACGGGAGAGCAACCATGAAGCTACGGTTCCTTGGGAAGAACTCCACTCCTGGAGACAGCCCCACCCTGTACGCCAGCGATCAGGACAGCTACGTCGTCCAAGGCTGGAAGATCTATGCCCAGGACTTGCTCATGCAGCTGGACGTACCGGAGGGTCAGACAGCCGTTGAGGTGCCGACCGAACTCTTCGAGCACCTGACCAAGGACGGTCTCACGTCCGGCGAGATCAAGAAGTTCGAGGCCCCGATCACGCTTGTCACGGAGCAAGGCACGTGCATCGTGCAGGGTCTGATGATGCGTGACGCGGAGGCCCTGAGCCAGATGTGCTTGCCCGACTATGAAGATTGCATCGAGGTCCCCAAGTCCTCGATCATGGCCCTGCTGGAGGAAAACAGTGGACCTGATCACCCCCGCACAGCGTGACGAGCTGTTCAACAGCTTCGAGCGTGACGCGTTCCACCTGGAGCTGCGGGACGACTACGGGTCACCCGTCGAGGACACTCCGTACGCCCGCTGGCAGCGGGGTGAGGCAGATGACTACGCCTGGCTCGACCCATGGATGAGGCTCATGAAGCGGGTCACGGGCGAAGGGAAGACGGTGCGGCGTGTCCGGGTGATCAGTGAACCTCACTCCGAGTACGTCACGTGGGAGCACTCGCTGACCGGTCTCAACCTTGAGGCCGGCGAGGACATCAGGTGGCTACCGCGGCACCAGCTGCCCGAGGACATCGGGTTCCCAGTAGGAGGGAACGACTGGTGGCTCTACGACGATCGGCTCCTCGCGGTGGGCCATTTCGACCCCGAGGGCCGGGTACTGGGATCAGAAGTGGTTGAGAAGCCCGGCGTTGTAGCCGAGTGCGTCCGCCTGCGCGACCTTCTCTGGTCCATCGCCATCCCACACGCCGAGTACAAGCCCTGATCCATCAGTGAGCAACCAAGCACAAGAAGCACGAGAGGCACTGGGTGCCCGGCTTCGCGGGTTCCGTAAGGACGCGGGATTCGCGAGCGGCCGGGCATTCGCCCTTGCCACCAGGTGGGCCGAATCCAAGGTCTCTCGCATTGAGAACGGGAAGCAGAACGCCAGTGAGGAGGACATCCACACTTGGTGCACCGCTACGAACAAACAGGACCAGATCGATGATCTGATCGCGACTGTGCGCCACATCGACGAGCTGTGGCTCGAATGGCGGCGGCAGTTCCAGGGTGGAGCAGAGAAGCGGCAGAGCAAGGCCATACCCGTCTACGCCAAGACCAAGGTTTTCCGCATCTGGCACCCGACGCTCGTGTGGGGAACGCTCCAAACCTCAGAGTACGCCGCGGCAACCTTCAGACAGGTTGTGGACTTCTTCGACATTCCCGACGATACGGAAGCAGCAACGGCCAAAAGGCTTGAGCGGCAGCAATACCTCTATCAGGGCAATCGAATATTCAACGTACTCCTTGCCGAGCAGGCCCTCTACACGAACTTCGGCGGTCCGGAGGTAATGAAGGGGCAGCTCGATCGGCTGTTGGCCGTGATGAGGCTGGCGCGACTGAGCCTGGGCATCATCCCCAGGTCTGCGCCCGTACATATCTGGCCTGGCAACTCCTTCTCGATGTTCGATGACAAACTCGTCCTCGTTGAAACGTACTCCGCGGAGTTCTCCGTCACACAACCCCGCGAAATCGAGCTGTACGCCAAGGCGTTCGCCCTCTTGCAGCAGTCGGCGGTGTACGGAACGGCCGTCCGAGACCTCATCTTCACTGCAATCCAACACTTCGACCGGATGCCAACCGACTAGGAGATCACAACCTTGAAGATCCAACCGAACTGGCGGACCAGCTCGTACACGTCAAACGACAACTGCGTCGAGGTGGCAGACAACGACCCCACTATGGTGCGCGTCCGGGACACCAAGCATCGAGAGTGTGGACGCATGGACCTCCGGCCGGCCAGCTGGGCGCGCTTCGTGGCGTTCACGAAGCGGCTGCCGCTGTAGCAAACCTCGCTCTGCATCAACCGGCTTGTCGGCCTGAGACTCTGGCCGGTGGCCTGTAGCGCGCGCTGGGAGTCGGGTCGGCCGTAGGACGTGCGCGCCGTACAGGCGGCACGCCAAACCCGTCAAAGCCCGAGACACGGTCGGCCATGTTCCATTAGCATGTCTCCGGCATCATTTTGCCTAAACTGCGTAAAGCGGACACGGGGGACAAAATGGACCAAAGTGTTTTAATGGTCGTTGCTTCCATCATCGTGGCTCTCGGGGGAGCGGCAGTAGCCCTGAGAATCTCTTTCAATAGGAGAAACGAGACGCGGGGAGACGGCAATACTGCAAGGTCTGTGAGGGTGCGCGGCCGGGGAAACATCACGGCAGGCCGCGATATATCCGGAAGCGGGAACAGCTCCGAACCTCGGTCGGCAGAGTCCAGTCAGCAAAACGAGACCGACTGACATGGAGCCAGTCCAGGTCAACGTTTCCGGTGCCGGGAACGTCACCGCAGGTAGAGACATCTTCCTCCATGGTGACGTCTACACCATCGAGAGTGCAGAGAAGGCTCTAAGTAAAGCCGACAAGAGTGACATCGTTGAAGCTGTAGTGGCAGGGGTACGCAACGGCTACATCGCGCCCGCCGTCGCGACGCAGATTGCAGGTGGAGCCCCCGCCAGCCGCCGGGCGGGATCCTGGGGCGTACTCGTATGGCCCGGCATGATCGTTGCATTCATGCTAGTGGCCGCACTGTCTCAAGTGAACGTGGACTGGTTGGAGACCAGGAACTATTTGATCACCGGTGGTCTGGTATGGCTGGCATGGGTGTCAGTGAAACGGGGCTGGTGGTAGCTCCCTCCAAGGGGCAACCAGGGGTCCGCACTGCGGGCAGGGTTCTTACGCTCTTGGCGCGCTGCGCGTACTTGTGCCATGCCTATAACCGCGGCGAGCACCCGGCAGGTTCCTCGGCCTGAGGCTTTGGCCGGTGGCCTGCATCGTGGTGGGAGCGGGAAGGCCGTACGCTCGCCAGCGGATCGGGCAGCAGTACAGCTGCCCTTTAGTGTCCGATTCGGTCTTCCCGCGTCGGGCCCCACCACGAGGGAGGTGGGTAAAGCCTCAGGGCCACGCTCATGTTCGGATCGGTTGGTTCCACGCCGGCCAGTCCTGTGCAGCCTGGCGCAAAGCGCGGGCAACGTCCTCGGCTGTGGTATCCCGGTCGTCGTTCCAACTTGAGACGTCCCAGATGGCGCAGTTACGCCGTACCCAGCGAAGGAAGTAGTTCTGGGCCTGAAGGCAATGGGCGTACTGCTCATCGAAGTTGGGGGTCGAGAGGGCAAACTCCATAACTGTGCCCCAGACGGCCCGGTCGATGGCACCTGCGGCAGAAACCGGAGCAGACCTGCCGGCCTCCTCTACGGGCTGGATCCAGGGAGAGTCAGCAGCCAGATCCCCGGGACGCGGCCAGGCAAACGAGCCGAACTTGTTGTGTCCATTGCGATCGATGATCGCAGCTGCCTTGCGCAGCACCTCGTCAGGGGCCATCGAGTGCCTCCCATGCGAGAAGGGTAGGACCACGATACGCCTTATGGGACAAAAGAGAAGGGGAGGAGAAGACGGCACGACCCATATGCAGCGCGCAACGCCATCGAGGCTACAAAAATGCAGACGCCTCAACTACGGGACTCTATATGACGTTGCAGGTCTCTGATAGCTTCAAAACTCCGCCGTGGAACATTTCTTCTGCGACATGGGGCCTGTGGAGAGACCTCAGCTATGGGATACCCCTTCCTCTTCCTTTGACGTCATGATGCCGCGGTTTGCCTGCGCGTCAAGGACTTCGCAAGCCGGCTCCGCCGGCCCTTGACCCGAGAGGCAAGCCCGCAAGAGACCGTCAATTAAGGGAGGGAAGGGAAAGTGGTCAGAACCTAAGTGATGATGTGGTACCCAAGGCGAGCGAACGCCTTGTCAAGGCCGAAGATTTCCAAAGTCCCATACTCGTCGCACGATGCCATGACGACACAGTCAGTGTGACTAACAGATCCGGAAACCTCTGCAAACAACTTCAATGACGCCAGCAGCGACGAGGAGCTGATGTTGTTGAGGATCGTGAAGTGATCGGATAGTTCTTCGGCTACACGTACAGCCGCTTCATGGCCCATTATGCGACCTAGGATATTAAGCAGCTCCAGGTAGACCGCCACTGGAATGAGCATGGTGCCGCGACGATCGCGAAGGCGCTCTGCGGCTGCTACAGCTATATCGTGATTGCTGTCTAGTGGATGAAACAGGGAGACGAGCCCGCTTGTATCCGCAATGATGATGTGTGGGCTACTTTCCTCCATACAGGTAGTCGTCGATTCGGGAAGACAGATCGGTAGGCCCTGTGACCTTCAGCTCTTTGCCAAGCTTGGCGAGACGCAAGAGTGCATCCCCGAGGGTCTCCCTCGGCATAGTGCGAACAACTTGAGCGCTGGCGCGCAGTTCACGTCTGAGCTGTTCGGAGTGTTCAATATTTATAGGTGCATGCAGCATACATCTTGCTTATAGCATATTTGATGCAGGGGAGTCAACGTCTGCCTTTCCTTCTGGAATAGGCAAAGACGGTCCCGGCAGACGAAGAGACCGATTTTCTCCGTGCTCTTGGCCTACGGCCGGTCGAGCTTGAGGATGCAGCGGCCTGCGTGGTGGTCACGAGAGGGGCCTCGACGCTGGGCGGCTCGAAGTAGCGGTCAAGGTAGTACTGCTCGATCTCGGCGAGGGCTCCGGGTGGCTCGGTGAGCTTGGGCAGTGTGGGAGTCGTGACCTTGCGTACCTCGTCACTCGGGAGTCGGATGAATGCCTGGCCGACCCGGAGTTGCTGGATGGACTGGACTTGTCGCTCCCACTGTTCCTGGAGGGCGTAGTACGTCGGATGCGTGCGCTCCTCGGCGGCGTGGTCGGTGACGATGTGCTTGACGGCGTCAGGATCGACGGTGCCGAAGAGGCGGGCCGAGTGCTCGGCGTCGGGTCTTCCGGCTTTGAGGATGACCTCCATTCCGACGTTCTGAAGGGCTCCCTTGAGCCGGTCTGATGCCTGGCTCCAGTTCTGGTGCGCCATGACGCAGAACAGGTTGTACTTGCGGGTCTCCGAGAGCATGCGGGTGAGACTCTCCTCGCTCTGGGCCATGAACTGTGAGAACTCGTCCAGGATCAGAAAGTGCGGGGCACGGCCAGGTCCTGCGGCCCGGACGTTGGCCCGGCTGAGTGCCGCGGTCTCCATGCCCACGGTGAGCAGGCACCCAAAGAGCCGGCGGGCATCCGGTGAGGCGACTGCCAGGTTGACGATGAGGGACGTGCCCGAGTCGATGATGGTCCGGAAGTCCAGGACGTTTCGCTCATTGCCCAGGGCGTAGCGGAGGATGGGGGAGAGGGTCAGAAGATCTGCCCGGTTGAGTGTCGACTCCTTCATCCGGGGCGCGTCCCTGCCCCACTGATCCATGCGCAGCTTGAAAAAGCGGATCACCTGCGGATCGGCAACGCGGGTCAAGAGCTCGTCGCGGAGCGCCTTGTCCGTCAGCAGATCCGAAAGACGGGTGAGCGGGAATCCTGCCTCGCGCAGTGCCACGACCGAGTGCTTGAGGATGTTCTCAAACGTCGGTGCGCCATGGGCCAGCTCGGGCCAGGCGCGGCGGGCTGCCTCGGCAACGTGCTCGGCCATCGCATGGTCGTCGTAGGGCTGGGCGAGGAAGTTAAACGGCAGGTACCGCCCCTCAACGGCCGCCGCCGGTACGTCCAGATACATGAGCCGGGCTCGCTGCTCCGGGGTGGCAAGCTGGCCGGCCTGGACGAGATGGGCCAGGACCAATTGGGCCAGGTCGCCGTGCGGATCGATGAGGGTGACGGGCTGGCCTGCCATATAAAGGGAGAGAAAGAGCGAAGCGAGGAAGTAGCTCTTGCCCGATCCCGTCTTGCCCAAGACGTGCATGTGGACGCGGGCCTCATTGAGCGGCAGGTAGAGCGTTCGGGGGAAAAGCCAGCTGCGGTACGTACCAAGCGGGATGCGCGGGACTCGTTGGGCAGGAAAGAGTCTCATGGCGCTGGTTAGCCGGTCTGCCCCTCCTCTGGCAGGTCGAGCAGGCTCACGGCGTGGCCCTGGCCGGCTGGGTACCAACAAGGGCTGAAGAACAGCTCGAAGGGATCAGCCGCAACCGGGGACGCCTCGGTGAAGAGGAAAATGTCAGCCAGCTCCGCCTTGCCGATGTCCTCAAGCTCCTCACCTGTCCAGGCGCTGAGCCGTTCACGCCGCGCCGTACTTGGGGCTGCAACGGCCACGGTGAGGTTGTCGGCCTCGAAGGCCCGGCGATACGGGCCCTCGGCCCAGGCCGTGAGGGCCGCGATCTTGCGGCGCCAGTGCTTCTGGCCCTCCGTGGCCCGGTCAAGCTCCAACGCGACGGCCACCGCGGGCTCGTCCTGGGCCTTCAACTCAAACCACGCGTCAGGAATGACGGCGACGCGAGGAGCATCAGGGCGACCAGCCGGTTGCACTCGGACACCGCTTCGCTTGAGCTGGCGCTCATTGAGCAGGCGTGGCATCGAAACCCGGAACCTGCGACACAGGCTCTCGGCGGCAACCAGAACGTCCACGGCTGCAAGGGTGTGCTCCATGAACGGGTTGTCCCGCGCCTTGGCCCGCTCCTCAGACGGTCGGTAGTACGAGCTGGCAAGCAGGTCGCCCCGACCCGAGACAAAGCGCCGGCCCCGGTCCGCCAGGGTGAAGACGTGCGGGGCTGAGCCAATGCGAGGTGTGGGTAGCTCGCGGAGTCTGAGGAGGTAGCCGGCCTCGGCCAGGCTACGAAGGCGGCGCTGCACGTAGCGGTTACTGTCATGCTGGTTGGGATAGAGGAGACGTCCCACCTGGGCGGCGGTCATGTACTGAAAGCGGTTGATAGCGCGGAGAATCTCCTCGTCCACGGCACCGATACGAAGCGGGCCGACCGACGAGACAGCGGAAACATGAAGTGAGTCGTTCATTGAGCCACTTTGCCAAACGGGCGTGAGAACTCGAATGTCAAGCCGTAAGACTCCCGTAAGAGAACGAATTTTGACTCGCAGCCCGCGCGGACCGTGTCAGGGGATAGGTGGCGTCAGACAATAGCGCGCGTAGTAAGAGTACGCCTGAGGAGGTGCGGCGAGCTCGTTCTGTGAGATGAACTCCATCATCTTCTCAAAGAGCCCGTTGCTGTATTCAGCCCAAGCGACATACCGTCCCACGGGCGTCGACTTCCAGTCCATATAAGCCACGTCTATGTTCGTACGCACTGTCTCCACTGTAAGATCAGCAAAGAAATTGTTGGGTGGATTCAGCTCCTGCTGCTTCTCCGGTGTTAGGGCGGTCCACGCTTGCTCGCACGCAAACTCCTTTATGTAGTCCTCGGCGTCTTTCTTGAGACTCTCGCTAAGAGTTATCCACTCCGCGTCGTCGGGCGTTATATGGGGTGGTCGGGAGCCATCAGCCAGGGTGGCGGCGGTCTGGGGTATTGCTACTTGGCTTTCTGACTGCCTGATAGCAGTTTCCAACCTAATTCGAGCGGCCTCAGCTGCTTCCCGCGCGGCGATCTCTTCGCTCGATAGATTGCCTGGCACAGCGTCCAACTTGGTCGACACCTCATCCAGTTTTTCCCTAAGCACAGAAATCTCGCTGCTGTTTGGAGAGTCAGGCACAGTCGCGATCAGCTGATCCGCTTGCCCGCGGAGCGATTTCAAGGAGTTCAGGAGACTCTCACCACCGCCACATGCACTGCCGATAACGATGAACGAGAGTATCGCTAGAAAGAGGGTGAAAAGCCGGTACCTGGTCATAGCGCACAACCCCTGGCTAGGACTTAATCAGCCACTATCCGACATGATGCCCAACGGAATACTGCGCGACTTGCTTCTCTCTCTATTTTACGCTGCCACATGGAAGTCGGCACCTCAGCCAGAGGGCTTTCTGGGGGACCTCCTGCCGATCGGCGGCTCTGGATCCGCGTCGGCAGGCTTTGTTGGTGGTGAGCTGTGTGGCCCGAAGAGGCGCATACGCCTGTCCCGGATCTCCGCCTCAACAGCCTCACGCGGGGTCCCAAACGCCTTGATGCTGCGAACTTTCAGGGCGCTAGTAGCCTTCTGCTCAATACGCTGGCGTTTCTCCCGTCGGTCAGATTCCCTGATCTGCTCGGCGATCCGCTTAAAATCGGCGTCGCCGAGCGAAGGGAATTCGGTCCCATGCCCGACAATCACTGGCTTCCTCCCCTTCCCGGAGGCGAACTGGGATAGAAGATCGTTCGCCACGTTCGCCACCTCCTCCAGTGATGGAGGCGGCGGATGGAGGTTCTTGCCTGGAGGGGAGAGCCGGACGCGAGAAACCTGTACCGGATCGGTACGCAGTCGGACGTACGCAAAGTAGTTAGGGAGTCCCTTGATGGCGTTCGATAGCTCGTCCTGGGCGTCATGGATAAGTTGGGCGGGCCGTGCATTTCGGCCATGGATGGGCACATAGATTGGTCGTTCGGTGAGTAGACTGCAAAGGGTGTAGATTCCTTTCACAAAATTTGGGCCGCGGCTTGCTTTCTCAATAAGTTCCGTGTCGATTATTACCTGACTCAAAAGAACCTGGAGTGAAAGTTGGAGACGAGCAGAAGTAAGTTGCAGCTCAACACCGTCGTTCGCGCTCTCTTCGGAGCCCGCCCAATCAACATAAAGGTAGGGGCTGATATGTTGGACGATGACGGCTAGCCGATTAACAAAATCACCGTACTGATGCGTGACTGGAACTTTCCCCATCATTACATCGACAAGTAGGTCGTTTATAAGCCTCATCACCTCCTGGAATTCCTTGACCGTTACCTGGTAGGGGGTCCAAATCATGCCATCACGATGTACAGGGCTGGCACGTCCAAAACCTTCATCGGCATCGATGAACTTCTGCAGGGGGACGAGGATTCGCCGAGTCAGAGTTTGAACTTCATCGGATTCATGCGCACCCGCAAGGAGCTGCTTTACGGGGGAGAGTGAAATGTTACGAGCTGGCTCCTCGGCGGGACGTGGCTCAACCTTGACGTCTCTTGCGAAGGCATCAGCTTCTTCGCCCGTTGCCGGATGGAAGCAAATAAGCGTCCCTGCTTGAAACTCCGCGTCCTCGTTTCCTGCTCCTCTGACGTCTCCTCTGGACTGGTGAGCAACGGTTAGGCTGACTTCGTACTTCCGGATGTCTGTAAAGAGCTTTGCTGTGGTCGGCGTCGCGTAACGGCCGTACTCATCCAAGTACAGATGAACGCGGTTACGCCTCTCTTTAGATGAGCCGGCGCGCTGAAAAATAAGCCTGGCGATCAGAGACACGAACAAGTTACCCAAAAACTTGCTCTCAAGCTCTGAACCATGACCACCTATCGGAAGGCTCACCAGGAGGGCCTGTCCCGGTGTATCCATTACCCACTTGAGCGGTACTGTGGTCTTGGATTGGCCGACGATGTTAGACATCGTCTCTGAACCCAGGAAGCGGTTAAGCCTGTTACGAAGGGCAGCGTTGCGGCTCGCCTTATCTCTGGCACTGAGATTGTTGTATTCCGCCCATGAAGCGATGAGTGCCCTGCTGGTAAGGTTTCGAGTCAGTCTCTCGCGTGTGGCCTTGTCGCCGATTAGGTCGAGTGTCTCCGCAAGGGTGGTGCCCTCATTGGCGAGAAGCGTGCGGATGATGAGATCCAGGTCGTGATCGAGTTGTGGTCGGAATTCGGCCTCACCCTCGAACATCCGCTTAAAGAGCAGGAGAATCTCAGGTGCCACGATATCTATCGTCTCTTGCGAGCGATTAGGCAGTTCCAGGAGGTTCAAACCAAAGGGCAGATTGCGCCAAACCTCCAAGAAGTGCACTCGGTCTTTGGTCGCAGCAGGCGTCTTGAGTACGATGCCTTCGATTAGGTCACCATGCGCGTCGATGACGATGCAGGATGTGCCCGCCTTGATGTCGGCAAGGATCATGTTCTCAAGGAGTGTTGACTTGCCAGTGCCGGTCGCTCCGAGGATGGTCACATGCTGCGTACGGATAGCGTCCGGTAGGTAGACGGGGCTACCGGCCTCGTCTGTGCCGAGGAGGAAGTCGTCACGAGGGCCCACAGCAGGCCCTTCCTTCTGTCGTGGCCTGAATCAAAGGGGGCGTGAAACGCCTGTACTCCCAGGGTAGTCCGAAGAGCTTGGATTGGCTCAACTGTGAGGGGACAGGTACCCGTTCAGCAAAGAGAAGGGGTCAGCGTGCTGCCGCCGCGGAACGCTCAATCGAGCGAGTGACATCAGCGTCCCGCTCAGCGTTCTGAGCCTTACTATCGGGGAAATTTCGCTCTAGGGCATCAAGCGCCGGCTGGAGTGGTATCCACTGCTGCGACTTGTCGTAGGCAAGTCCTGTGCGCTCCGTCAAGGATTGGACAAGTTCCGCACCCTTATACCCCACCCAAATTCCGTTGCCACCACGCTCCGTACTGTGAGTCCCCCACGTCTTCACCTCTTGCAGCGCCCAATCGATGGTTCTTCCTTGCTCCATCGCGCTGAGACGAGGATACGCAAGCAGGGTATAGGCAGCTGTCGCCGCAGCCAGATCAGCGTAACCTTCCGGGTACGCGTCCGGATGGCTTAAGGAAGGCTCTGCCACACCCGCCTCCCGCTGCTTCAACCAAGCGTTATGTGCGCCCACTCCGAGATCGTGCATGTCTTCAAGCAAAATTCCTTCTGGGGTCTTGTTCGCGCTGTCGGCAGCTCGCAAGTCGGGTGAGCCTTTTTCTTGCGTAACATGCTGAAGTTCGCCAGCCACGTAGGGCAGCAGGTTCTTTGCACCCTCGGAGGACAATACGGACTCAACAGGCAGCCGCTCGATCTGCTGGAATTCCACCTCTTTGCTGTCTGGTTGTTGTCCTTCTCCTCCTTCTGACATATATAGCTGTTTTTCTCATATTTGACATATGGGTGTCAAGATGCAAAAAAGGGACGACGGGGTTACGTCGTGCCAAATTGGATCGCCAAGCACAATGGCTTGCTCAGTGTCGCGTTACCGCAACTGAGTAGATCTCCTGCGCTGTCTTGGTCGTGCCGTCTCTGCCCTGGTATTCCCGTTCGTGGAGGTAGCCCACGACCTCGATCTCGTTTCCCTTGACCAGCTCGCCGGCCTCGGTGCGGGTCTTGAGTGCTGCGGCGTGTTCACCGAAGGCCACGATGTTGTGCCACTTGGTCGTGCCGTCATCGAGATGGACGGCCAGAGGGAACTTGCCAACGAGCTTGCCGCCCGCGGTTTCCCGCATAGTGGGGGTCCGTCCCAGCCGACCAACCAGCTTGACTCGCTGACGCTCGGCCTCCTTCGTCTCCGCCGCGGGCGTCTCGCTCTCGGTAGTGGCCTGGTCCCGCGCCCTTGCGCGGACAGCAGCTCGGTCGAGTGGGTGCTCATCCTGAGGCTGAAGCCTGAGGCCGGCCTTTGTGTCCGCACGCACCTTGGGCGCGGACTGGAGATGACCGTTGGACGTTGGATTGGGCTCTGAGGCGACAACACCCTGCACCATCGGGCGAACATCAGGGAAGGCGCCAAGTGCCCGGGATGGTTGGGGCTTCTCCGGAGGTTTGGCAGCTTGCGCCGTGACAGGCGGCTCGTCGTCCTGGGCCGGGGCCTGGACTGCCTCATGGCGCGTGATGATCTGCTCGGTGTCTTCCAGATCCTGTGGGAGTCCATCGATTGCAGCAGGGCCGGCATCGACCTGGTAGCCAAACGTCAGGCCGCCATCGGGATGCAGGGCCATCGAGGAATGCTCATGGTCTGAGTCCTTGCGCAGGAAGACGATGCCCTCGCCCTCGACGCGGGGCACCATGTCGCCGAACAGCTCGATGCGAGCGCCCTTGGTGGTGATCCGGGAGACGCCTCGCTCGGGGAAAGTGTCGAGGCTTAGGAAGGTGCCGTTGCTTCGCACCTGGAAGTGCTGTCCCTCGCCGTAAGCGGGATCGGTCACCGGGCACGCCTCGGTGCCGAGTGCCTTCGCGACGGCTTGTGTATCAAATGTAGATCTTGCTCGTTCTGCCATATGAGAACGGATTATACGAGGCAAGACACAGGAAAGATGTTAGCTAGCTTACCGAAAATGGAAACAAAGCCAGAAATGCCTTGACGTTTGATTGCATGGGGATACAGTCCGACGCGACGAGAATCAAATAGGATTCTTGATCTCACCTGCAATGAATGAGAACTGTCGATCACTGAGCGCTGAATCGGATATTTTCAGCCTCTGCTTGAATCCTGCTCTGCTTCCGGAGATGGGGATACGGAGGAACCATTTTCAGGGAAGGCCTGGCGGTGAAAACTCGCAACCTCGGATTCGGCCAGCTGTATTTGCTGATCCAGTAGCGAAATGAAACGGCTTGCTTGCCTTTTCTTTTCGTCAGGAGGGAGCTGGTGGTACTCTGGGCCAATATTAGCTGGAGTGGCCAACAAGTCGCCGGAGGGGGCGGCACTATCAATGAAGTACGCGTTCCTCATGCCGCCAGGAAGTTCAGCTGTCAGCAAGTCGCGCACCTCTTCAGAAGTACCATGCTTGAAGTCATGCTGAGCCCATTCAGTCTCAGTCATTGGCTTCTCCTTCCGTGCTTTTCTGGCTCTAGGCAAAACCCACCTGTTTAATCGCTCAGTTGGCATAAATTTGATTGATAGTACTCCATTTTTCGTTGAATGTCAATAGTTTGTTTTGATGGTCAAGGGACACTTTCGTTGGCCGCGCAATGGCATCTTTTCCGCTCATGACACGTACTCAAGGTTGCGCCTCTTGATGATCCGCATATACCTAGTCATGCGCACTATGAACACCATAAGCAGAGCTACCGTCAACATAATGGCCACTAGGCTCAAGATCACCCACCATACATTGAGGTGATTCCAGTGCCAGGCCCCCCCAAAGAAGGACAAGGTCCACGTCGGTTTGTTGATCCAGCTGTTTGCATACAGCAGAACGCTGGCAAAGAGCACAGTTATCACGCCGATGAGCCCGCCTCGTGCGCTCATCGAGGCCCTCAGGACACTTTCGCGATCTGCAGTAAAACCCAGCCACGATATAAGCACCGCCAGAAGCGTCAGTAGGAAACCTGGAAGAGCAACGGTGGGTTCCTTGAGTGCGGGATGACCTGGGCTCAATATCGTGAAACCGGCAACGAAAATCGTCATCAGCGAGCTGGCCAGTGCTGCCATACCCAAGACACCTGGTGGAACCTCTGTGTATCGAACCACGCTCAGAAGTCTTTTCGTGGGTGGCTCAGTGGCCAGGCCTCGCACGTACAGGTGGCTATAAGGAACACCAGTAGGCTCCTCAATCCTGACATCAATTTGCGAGCTCGGTGGGAAGATCCGTGCATCAATCGGCCGGTATTCGGACGAACGGCCTCCTTGTTGGTGTCGGTACAACAAAGCGTGTTCCGTGACATATTGGTCAGCGGGCCCATTGATCCTGAGGTGGTACGCACGGGCAAGAAAAGGCAACCATAGGAAAGCGTAGATCGTCTGGGGGCCCGCGCCAAACATCAGGCGCGCAAGAGAGTACCACCGACTCTCTACATCTCCTGAGTGCATCCGCGGCGACCTGCCTATTCTCCAAACCAAGGGAAGCGTCCTCGTATACTGCACTATGCAGCGAGAATAGGCTTTAGTCTCCACCAGTATAAGGTAATGCTTGGCAAGCAAGTGACACAGCCGCGTCAGTCTATTATGTTGCGGTTCACTGAACGTTGCCGGAGCGCGGCTCGCAGCCGACTTCATTTCAAGCAAGATCTTGTCTGCCTGTGCGACATCAAATACCGCAACCTGCCAAACAAGACGAAGAAGACCTTGGAGATACTGCTGCTCGAATGTACCCGGGGCAGGCCGGCCCCCGGCTAGATAGGCATCGCTGAACAGGGATTGGACTACCAATGCAAGTACTGCTTTGGTTTGCCCCTGGCTGACTCGAGAAATTGGCTTTCCTTCACGGTCTTCTAGTCGCAGCCTGGGGACAAAGGACCCTTTCTGTACCCAAACTGCCGGTATTAGCAAGGTCTTGCCATGTACTACTCCTGGAGCATTGATGGTAAGCATTGTTTGTATCTCGGCGCTTTGATGCTTAACTTCTGCGTCTACTACAACTCGTTCGATGTATTTGACAGGCGCTGTAACTATTCCTGCAACGAGGGGAATTATTTCCTCGCTGTGTTGTGGATCTGCCGCACTTTCGTCCCGGAGGAAGTCGCGGAGTGCGAGCGCAGCAGAGAGTCGCGCTGAAGGGGTGATCTCCACGGGATCAAGCGCGGGAGAGGCAAGGTCGGGATGAATCAATCGATGTCTTTTCCTAGCGGCATATATGAAACCGGTGATCGCTGCAGGAGCTCCGAGAAGGGCCGCTTCCCAGCGCAGCGACTTTATGCCGTTGAGACCGAGGAGGTTGTCGATGCAGGCGAACGCGACCATGAACAGAAAGAGTGCGGCACACACCCATTTCACTACGAGCCACGTGGTCGGCTTCATGATTGCATCACCTCGCCGCGCATGCTCGGCGACTAAGCGCTCAGGTGTTAGGCCCTGTCTTGGTTTCCGTCTCATCCTGCTGAAAGGGTTTCACTGTAGCCGCGACGGCACTCTGGGCTGTGTTCGTGGCAGCTCGGACTCCAAAGTAAGCCGTAGATATCGCTGTTATCGCAGTGAAGGCGCTGGTAAGAATGGCGACCGCCTGAGAGTCGTCGTCTACATTCAACGCAACAAGAATCGCGGCCAGTGCGATACCGATATCGCCGAGAAGAACAACAACCAGGCCAGTCCAAGCGCGAGTCGTCTGAACCTTCTTGATGTCTTTGCTCAGCATGGGGTCCTCCAGCCCGCACCGGCAGTAGGCAAGCTGATGGGGTCTTTAGGGCATCCCCCCGGCGGAGTTGCGACGCGCTGCTTCCAGCGTTGCACCAGTCACTGGAAGCCGCATCTCGAACACCGGTTTGCTGAATAACAAACAATTGAATCGGTAATTATCGATGGCGGGTTACGCGAGCACCCGCTGAAGATGCAACGAAGAAGAGAGGGTCTTACGCTTGGATGCGCAGTCTGTGTTCGAGGGGAGAGGACAGGGCCATGCCGTTCGTGCAGGCAGACATTCAAGTCGCCCAGATAAACGACAGAGAGTGGCGGCTACTGCAACCCCTCGTCTATGCAGGTGCCAGTGATCTGTTCACGGTACCTGGGGGAGGTGAGGGCTTTGTCACCGACTTCGCATCCGTACCGCGGATCTTCGTCTGGCTTTTCCCTACCTACGGTCGGTATACCAAGGCCGCGATTCTCCATGACTTTCTATGCCGCAATCCATCGCTGATCGGTCGCGCTGACGCAGATGGTGTATTCCGCCGAGCCATGCTTGAGCTGGAAGTACCCTTCCTGCGTCGATGGATCATGTGGTCCGCAGTGCGCAGCGGCTCGCTCCTGCGAGGCATCAAGCCGAGGGAATTTCCAGTCTGGTTCCTTGTCGCGATCCTGTCGCTGGTGTTCCTGGTGCTTCCTGGAATCGTGCTGATCATATGGCTGGGACTCTATGGGCTTATCGAATGGATCTCCTTCGGCTTCCTGAAGCTGTTCAGCCGGCGACGACGGGTCAATCAGCCGCATGTCCTGCAGTTGGTCAGGGTCCCTTCTAGCGGCTCCCATTGAGCGCCCTTCACGGTCCTCGCCTCTACGAGCCTGTGATGGCCTCGGGAGGGGCCTCCCGAAGTGGCCGTAACACTCGATCGGGTGTGCGACGGTCGTAAGAGCACGACAAGGGACATGGCCATGCAACGCAGGCTTATTGCAGCGAGTTTTGTAGCAGCCTTGATGACGGTCGGCGGCACGATGTTCGTAGGGTGTGGCACTGGAGACGACAACGGTGGCTCGACTCCCGCACCTACTACTCCGACGCAGACCGAAGAGCAGCAGACCGACCAAGAGAGCCCACAGAGCGGACGAGAAGAACCCGAGGCCAACGAACGCAAGGACTTGGTCAGCTTCAAGCTCGATGACCGCTCGCAGTCCGGGTTCACCAACATCTGGGTAACCTGGACGATCAAGAACAACAGCTCTGAGAAGTCGAACTACTCCTGGGACTGGGAAGCGGTCGACCCAAGCGGCACCCGAGTGGCCAACGGCTCTCAGCTTGAGGTCAACGTGCAGCCTGGTCAAACGGCGACAGGTGAGTACTTCACGACGCTGAAGGACACGAACGTCAAACTCAACATCACGGACTTCAACCGGACGAAGGCGTACTAACGGACGTTCGTATCCGTGGCCGCGTAGATCAACTAAGCGGGCGCTGCGCTCCGTATCGATCAAGGAATCAGCAGCGCGGTCACGGCGCGCCTACAAGGCTCTGGTGACGCAACAGGCCCCATATATAGGGACGGCTCGTCTCACATATTTCTCACAGACCGCCTCACGACATCCTGCGAAGCAAGCCCTTGACCTGGACGTTTACCGGACTCCCTGGACTGTGTGGACGCTCTGACCTTGGGCTCAGCTTCTGGGGGTCAAGGGGTCGCAGGTTCAAATCCTGTCGTCCCGACAGCTATGTGACTGGTTGTCGCAGGTCAGGGGCCTTGAATCACCTTGGGTGAGGCGAGGCCCCTGATCTTTTTCAAGCCCGTCAATCATCTGGATTTGGCGGCGGGCCTCATGGCCTCAGGTCGCCGCAGCCCGCAGCTCCGCCCACCGGCTCGTCCCTCCGGCGTGAACCTGCGTCCCGCACTGGGTCGCCAGTGTGGCCACGATGGCGAGGCCGCGGCCGTGCTCGTCGGGGTCGACGGGGCAGAGGGGCGGCTGCGATGGGGTCGCGGGGCCCATGTCGGTCACTTCGACGCGTACGGCCTGGTGGCTGCCTGCTTGCCTGCGGGAGAGCCGTAGCGTCGCCGGGGGCAGTGCGTGGACGACCGCGTTGGTGAGGAGTTCCGAGGCGACCAGCAGCGTGTCATCGGCGACGTCCGCGGCCAGGTTCCAGTCGGTGAGGACCGTGCGTATGCGTCGGCGTATGCTCGATACGGCCCCCGGGGCGTGCGGCAGGGAGAAGACGTGTTCGACTTCCCCGCAGGGCGCGGCATCGAGCTGCGCTGTGATCATGTGTCCTCCTCTTCGGGGAAGCCGTGCCGACTGCCGACCGGACTTCAGAACGCTAAAGACGGATATGTGGGCCGTCAACGAACATCGGTCGGCATTACCGAACGACAGTCCCAAATCAGGACAAGCAGGACTACCATCGCTTCATGGCCGGCCCAGTCCAGTCGATAGAGCGGGCGGCGGCGATCCTGCGCCTGCTGGCAAGCGGCTCCCGTCGGCTGGGCCTCGGGGAGGTGGCGTCGTCGCTGGGGCTCGCCAAGGGCACCGCTCATGGACTCCTGCGCACCCTGCAACACGTCGACTTCGTCGAGCAGGACCCGGCGACGGGGAAGTACCAGCTCGGGGCGGCTCTGCTGCACCTCGGCACCAGCTACCTCGACGTCAATGAACTGCGTTCGCGCTCCATCAACTGGGCCGACGCCCTGGCCGCCCGCAGCGGGGAGGCAGTCCGCCTGGGTACGCCCCTGGAAGGCAGGGTGCTCGTCATCCATCACGTCTTCCGACCGGACGACACCCTCCAGACCCTGGACGTCGGCGCACTCCTGCCGCTGCACGCCTCCTCCCTCGGCAAGGTCCTGCTGGCCTACGGCACCACGCCCGTCGACCCCCTGCTGGCGGACGAACCGGAGGCGTACACCCGGCACACCCTGGTCCACGCCGAGCAGCTCAACCGGGCGCTCGGCGAGATACGCGAGCTGGGCTGGGGCGCCGAGGTGCAGGAGATGAGCATGGGCGAGGCCGGAATCGCAGCGCCGATCCGAGGACAGGGCGGCCTCGTGGTGGGCGCGATAGGGGTGTCCGGTGCCGTCGAGCGGATCTGCGACACCAAAGGCCGGCCTCTACCGGCCCTGATCACCGTGCTGCGGGAGGCGGCACGCGCGATCTCCAGAGACCTGGGCGCGGCCCGCTGGTAGGTCCCCAGCACCTCCGCGACACATCGGAAGGCAGGGCCGATCATGGTTGACCGGTATGTGATGTCCATCGACCAGGGCACCACGTCCACCCGCTGCATCCTGTTCGACCACGGCGGGCGGCTGGCCGCAGTCGCCCAGCGCGAGCACCAGCAGTTCTTCCCCCGGCCCGGCTGGGTCGAGCACGACGCCGTGGAGATATGGCGCAACCTCCAGCGCGTCGTACCCGAGGCGCTGTCCAACGCGGGTATCGACGCCGGGCAGATCTCCGCCATCGGCATCGCCAACCAGCGCGAGACGTCCGTGCTCTGGGATCCGCGCACGGGCGTCCCCTTCGGCCATGCGATCGTCTGGCAGGACACCCGCACCGCGCCGCTCGTCGACGAACTGCGAGAGGATCCGGGGGAGGAGTTCTTCCTCGAACACTGCTGTCTGCCTCCGTCGACCTACTTCTCCGCGCCCCGTATCCGCTGGCTGTTCGACAACGTCGAAGGACTGGAGCAGCGCGCCCGCGACGGCGAGGTGCTGTTCGGCACCATCGAGAGCTGGCTCATCTGGAACCTCACCGGCGGCCCCGACGGCGGCCTGCACATCACGGACGCCACCAACGCCAGCCGCACCATGCTCATCGACATCCGCACGCTGACCTGGGACGAAGCGCTCATGGACTTCTTCGGAGTGCCGCGCGCGATGCTGCCGGAGATCCGTTCCTCCGCCGAGCGCTACGGCGAGGCCCGCGCCCTGCTCCCCGGCGTGCCCATCACGGCGGCCCTCGGCGACCAGCAGGCGGCACTGTTCGGCCAGACCTGCTTCTCGCCGGGCGAGGCGAAGTGCACCTACGGCACCGGCAGCTTCCTGGTGATGAACACCGGCACCGACCTCGTACGGTCCCAGCACGGACTGCTCACCACGGTCGCGTACAAGATCGCGGACCAGCCCACGGTCTACGCCCTGGAGGGCCCGATCGCCGTCACCGGCTCGCTGGTCCAGTGGTTCCGGGACCGGCTGGGACTGATCCACAGCGCCCCCGAGATCGAGACGCTGGCGCGCACCGTCGAGGACAACGGCGGCTGCTACATCGTCCCCGCGTTCTCCGGTCTGTTCGCACCCCACTGGCGCAGCGACGCCCGCGGCGTCATCGTCGGCCTCACTTCGTACATCACGAAGGGCCACCTGGCCCGCGCCGTACTGGAGGCCACCGGCTGGCAGACCCGCGAGGTCGTCGACGCCATGAACGCCGACTCCGCGCTCGCCCTGAAGCAACTCAAGGTGGACGGCGGCATGACGTCCGACCATCTGCTCATGCAGATCCTGGCCGATGTGCTCGACGTTCCCGTCGTACGGCCGCTTGTCCATGAGACGGTGTCGCTGGGCGCGGCCTACGCGGCCGGGCTCGCGGCCGGCTACTGGCCCGACCTGCAGGTTCTGCGCCGCAACTGGCACATGGCCGCCCAGTGGCTGCCGGACATGGATCCCGAACGGCGGGAGTGGGAGTACGACTGCTGGCAGCGGGCCGTCGAGCGGTCCCTGGGGTGGATCCGACCGCCGCGGCGCACATGACGGCCCGGTCCGGGTTGGCGTGCGGTCGGTGCGACAAGGTTCTGCCCAGCGGGTCTGCCACCGTCCGCAGACCTGCTGGGCACGCAACCTCTCGACCGGTCGTGGTCCTGTCGTTCAGTGTCGTTCAGTGTCGTTCAGCGAGTGACCAGCAGGCCCCGACTCCGCAGCACCCTGCGCTCCAGCGGGCTGAAGATCAGCAGGTCGATGGCGATGCCGACGAGCAGGATCAGGAAGATCGCCAGGAACACCTGGGACATGCTGCTGTTGTTGCGCCCGTTCTCCAGCAACTGGCCCAGCCCGACGCCGAGATCGGGCGAGGAGGCGATGATCTCGGCGGCCATCAGCGAACGCCAGGAGAAAGCCCAGCCCTGCTTCAATCCCGCCACGTAGCCGGGGAGCGCCGCAGGCATCACCACATGCCGCGCCTCGCGCAGACCGGTCGCGCCCAGGGTGCGCCCGGCGCGCAGGAACAGCGGCGGGATCTGGTCGACGCCTGCGACGAGGCCGTTGGCGATGGACGGGACCGCGCCGAGCAGGATCACGGCGTACATCATCGAGTTGTTCAGGCCCAGCCAGAGAACGGCGGGCGGCACCCACGCCACCGACGGAAGCGACTGGAGACCGGACAGGATCGGCCCGATGGCCGCCCTCACGAACCTCACCCGCGCCACCAGCAGTCCCAACGGGGTACCGATCGCCAGCGACAGCAGGAAGCCGAGCAGACCGCGCGAGACGGACGTCCAGATGTAGTCGAGCAGCGTGCCCTGGAGCCAGGCCTCGCGCACCTCGCCCCAGACGTCGGACGGCGAGGGCAGCTTGTACTCCGGGACCACCTCGGCCCACACGAGCAGCTGCCACACCACCAGCACCAGTGCGACGGCCGTGAGGGGCGGCAGCACCTTGCGGGTGAGGGTCTCCCGCAGTGACGTACGGCGGACCTGTACGGAGTCCAGCGCGTCGAGCCCGGCCTCCAGTCCGGCGAGGTCATCAGCGCCGTTCTTGCTGGTGTCGACCTTGGTGTCGACGCCGTTGTCAGTGCCGGCCATGGCGGCGGATCTCCCCACGCAGTTCTTCGGTGATCTCGGCGGACAGCTCCGCGACCGCGGCGTCCTCGATACGGCGCGGCTGCGGAATGCCGACCGTCCATTCCCGGGCGATACGGCCCGGCCGCGAGGACAGCAGGACGACGCGCTGGGCCAGCCGCACCGCCTCGCGCACGTTGTGCGTCACGAACAGCACCGACACGCCCGTCTCCCGCCAGATACGGGTCAGTTCGTCGTGCAGCACGTCCCGCGTGATCGCGTCCAGCGCGGCGAACGGCTCGTCCATCAGCAGCAGCCGGCTGTCCTGGGCCAGCGCCCGGGCCAGGGCGACGCGCTGGCGCATACCGCCGGACAGCTCGTGCACCCGCTTGCCGTACGCGCCCTTCAGACGGACCAGTTCCAGCAGTTCCTCGGCGCGCTCGCGCCGCTCGGCCTTGGCGATCCCGCGCAGCTTCAGGGCGAGTTCGATGTTCTTGCCCGCGGTCAGCCACGGGAACAGGGCGTGCTCCTGGAACATCAGGGCGGGCCGGCCGTCCGTGCCGATCGAGCCGGCGGACGGCAGGTCCAGCCCCGCGACCAGGTTGAGCAGGGTGGACTTGCCGCAGCCCGAGGCCCCCAGGAGGGTGACGAACTCGCCGGGTGCGACATCGAGCGTGATGTCGTCCAGGACGAGCTGCCGTCCGGTGGGGCCGGCGAAGGACTTCGAGACATGCTCGAGGCGGGCGGCGTACGCCGCCACCGTGGTGTCCTCGGCGACCCCGGCGGTCGTGGCCGTCGTAGTGGCCATGGTCGTCATCTCCTGGGAACTCGGCGGGTGCGGTGGTCCGTTACTTGACGCCGAGACCGGCGTCGTCGACCTCGTCCTTGCCCTCGGCCTTGAGGACCTTGTTGAGCGGCGCGAGGTCGTAGATGCCCTTCAGATCGGGCTCCTCCAGCAGGCCGGCCTTGACCGCGTGCTGCGCCTCGGTGTCGAGGGTGGCGGCCAGCGGGTCGTCGAGGAAGCTGATCGACTTCCAGGCCGGGTCGATGACCTCGGCGGGCAGGGCCTTGCCGGAGAGCTCCCCCAGGGCCTCGTTCGCGGAGGCCTTGGCCTTGTCCGGGTTGGCGTTGATCCACTCGTTGGTCTTCACCGAACCGCGCAGCACGGCCTCGACGACGTCCGGGTGCTCCTTCAGGAAGCTCTGCGACACGATGATGTTCGTGATCACGAACTTCTTGTCCGGCCACAGGTCGCCCTCGTCCAGCAGCACCTTCCCGCCCTCGGCGACCAGCTTGGACGCGGTCGGCTCCGGCACCCACGCGCCGTCGATCGACCCGGACTTGTAGGCGTCCGGGGTGACCTTGTTGTCGGTGCGGACCACCGAGACGTCACCCTTGCCGCTCTCCGCGTCGACCTTCCAGCCCTGCTCGGAGACCCAGTTGAGCAGTGCCACGTCCTGCGTGTTGCCGAGCTGCGGCGTGGCGATCTTCTTGCCCTTGACGTCCTTGATCGACTTGATCTTGGCCGGATTGACGACGAGCTTCACACCGCCGGAGGCGGAACCGCTGATGATGCGCAGGTTCTTTCCGGCCGCCTTGGTGTAGCCGTTGATCGAGGGAGAGGGGCCGATCCAGCCGATGTCGATGGACCCGGAGTTGAGCGCCTCGATCTCCGACGGACCCGCGTTGAAGGTCGAGCTCTTGATCTTGGTGCCGCCGAGCTCCTTCTGGAACAGGCCCTCCTGAACGCCCACCAGCGCCGTGGCGTGCGTGAGGTTGGGGAAGTAGCCGATCTTCACCTCGTCGACGGAGAGCTTCTTGGCGTCCGCCGCGACCTCGGCCTGCTTGCCGTCGTCGGTGGACTCGGCGCCGTAGCCGCAGGCGGTCAGCAGCAGGGGGAGCGCCGCGATGACGGCGAGGGTACGCAGAGCGGTGAGCGGTCTTGCGGCAGACACGGAGGTGTCCTTTCAGGGGTGGGTGATCAGGGAGGTACGGCAAGGAAGGCGTGCTGCCCGTTCATGTGCACAGGCGCGCGAGCGGTCTCAGAAGGACCGACAGATGGCGCTGGACGTACGCCCGAGATCGATGTGGTGGCGCGAGGTGAGGAGGGGCAGCAACAGGCCCGAGCCGCTGAGCGTTCGCATGGCCCCCCCCGCAGATCCCTAGTTTTCCTACCTGGTTGATGGGGATCGTGGCAGAAGGTGGCTCTCACCCCAAGAGGCTTTTCATATAGTGGACTCAGTCATCTCAGAAATTGAGATGCGCCGCGCTTGGGAGCTCAGGGCGCGCAGCAAGTCACGTGCCACCGCGTCGTTCTGCCGGAAGGCGGGCGCGTTGGTGCGAGGCCGCGCGAAGGCGGCGACGGACCGGCCGTTGGTGGGGGCGCCGAGGGCGATACGGCGAGGGTGAGCGCCGCCGAGGGACGGGTCGACGACATGGCCGTCGGTGGGGGAGACGGCGACCAGGCCGGAGCGGTGGATGTGGGCCGGGTCGGCGATGACCTCCTCGCTGAGCGCGCCGGCCCGGTGCAGGTCACGTAGGAGCGGGTCCTGCGTGCGGTCGAGGGAGGGGCCCGGCAGATACGCCTCGATCAGGGCGCCGGCGTGGACGGTGTGACCGGGCACTGTGGGGCTGCTCGCGGTGAAGGTGCCGGTCGTTTCGTCGGTGCCGATCCGGATGTCGGCGCCCAGGAAGCGGACGATCCCCGCCCGGGACAGGGCCAGCAGCTGGCGCAGCCGGAAGCCGGGCGGGCCGGAGGCCAGGAAGCTGAAGAACCCGTGCCACCAGCCGTCGAGCTGCTCGGCGACCGACCGCGCGGTCAGCCGTCCCGCGGCGACCATGCCCGGTAGCTGCCCGTAGACGGAGAGCAGAGCGAGGAACGCCCCGAGATCGGCGCTGAACTCCGGGTCCTCGCGCCGGACGACGTCCCGGGCGATGTGATCGCGCAGATGGCCCTGGAAGGCGTCCGGCGTGGAGAAGGCGAGGCCGTCCAGTGGGTGGTCCAGCGTCTCGAAGTCCAGACGGTCCGCCGGATCCGGTACGGCCCCGGCGACGAGGGCGGCCATGTCGTCGCCGTACCAGTCCAGACGGTCGTACGCGGCGAGGAACTCCGGCCAGGGGAGGGCGGTGCGCTCGGGGTGGGCGTGGAAGAGCTCGTGGTAGTGGCCGAACCCGATCTCCTTGGTCATCAGCGGCCACACATCGCGACGCAGATCCAGCGCACGCCCCTCGGCGAGGAGTACGTCGATCGCATCAGGGCCGAAGTGGCGCGGCAACGGCGGCCGGGGGCCCCTGAGTTGGTAACGGGTCTTGGAGTGGTACGGCACTCCCCGCCGCGATCCGACGTGCAGGACCGGTTCACGGCCGGACGGAAGATAGGTGAGGGTGCCGTCGGCCTCGGTGCGGAAGGTCCCGCCGCGGCCCTCGGTGAGCAGCGCCATCAGGTCGATGAAGGCGAGTCCGAAGCCGCGCAGGATGACGTCCTCGCCGGGCCGCAGCGCGGACAGGTCGGCGTCGGCGGAGAACTCCGGCGGGAGGTGGAAGAGGCCGTGACGGTGGGCGAAGGCGGCGCGCTCACGGTGCTCGGCGGCGGGAGCGGAGCCGAGGTGTCCCTGCGCGAGGACCACCAGGTCGGCGGTGAGCGGGTCGGCGCGGTCGGCCAGGTGCACGTGCTGCGGGCCGTCCGGGGGGCCGGTGACGGCGGTGGCGGTGGTGCGGTGCCACTCGACCATGACGGCGGGCGGCAGCTCGGCCAGCGCCCTGCGGAACACCCAGTCCAGATAGGCGCTCTGGGCGCGCCGGGTCGGGAAGTCGGCCCCGTCGAGCGTGCGCAGCTCGGCGAGCACCTCCGGGTCGGCGGGTTCGGCGTACGGGGCGTGGCGCGGGCCCGGGCCCGAGAACTGCGCCGACCATTCGGCGAGGGAGGGGCCCGGCCGTACGGGGCCGTCGATCGTGGACGACTCGTCGCTGAACATGGTGACGTCCTCGGCCATGGAGTTCATCCGCAGCAGCGGGGACTGCTCCCGACGCCAGATCCGTCCCGGCCCCGGCGGATGCGGGTCGACGAGGTGGATGTACAACTCCCTCTCCTCGTCCCATAGTTCGGGGGCATTGGCGGCGATGCGCTCCAGCAGACCGGTGGCACGCGGCCCGGCACCGACGACGACCAGGACCGCGACGGACGCGGGAGGACCGACGCTCACCGGCCACCGCCGATCCCCGGGCGGGCGTCGGCGGCCGTCGCCGTGCTCAACCGTCGGCGTACCGCGCTGAGGTGGCCGCGCAACCGCTGCGGCGGAGTGGGCGGCAGGGCACGGGAGTCGCCGCGCCCGTAGTACCGCTCGACATAGAACTGGCCCGCGCTCAGCACCGTCGTGACCGCGATGTACCACAGCGTGGCGACCATCAGCAGCGGGATGACCTGGTAGGTCTGGTTGTAGATCAGCTGCACCGAGTACAGCAGGTCGTGCACGGCCAGCACGCTGACGATGCTGGTGCCCTTGAGGGTGCCGATCAGCATGTTCCCGGCCGTCGGCACGATGGAGCGCATGGCCTGCGGGACGACGATCCGGCGCAGGGTGCGGCGTCTGCTCAGTCCGAGTGCCTGGGCGGCCTCGGTCTGACCGGAGTCCACGGAGAGGATGCCGCCGCGCACGACCTCGGCGGCATAGGCGGTCTCGTGCAGGGCCAGGCCGATGACGGCGGTCAGGGTCGGACCGAGCAGATCGACCGTCTTGACGGTGATGAACTGCGGACCGAAGGGGATGCCGAAACCGAGTGTCGGGTACAGCGCGCCGATGTTGAACCAGAACAGCAGCTGCACCAGCAGCGGTGTGGACCGGAAGATCCACACATATCCCCAACTCAGCGTACGCAGAACGGGGTTGGCGGAGAGCCGCATCACCGCGAGCCCGGTGCCGAGCAGAAAGCCGAGCACCATCACCACGGCGGTCAGCCACAGGGAGAGCAGCAGTCCGTCGAGCACGGCGGCGGTGGTGAAGTACCGGCCCACCACGTCCCATTGGAAGGCGTCGTTGCGGACGACGGAGTTGAGCACCATCGCGAGGAGCAGTAGTGCGACGGCGGCGGTCAGCCAACGGCCGGCGTGCCGGCGCGGCACGATCCGTGGCAGGTCGGGGCTCGGGAGGCCGGATGCCCGCGGGGGCTTCGTGGCAGGGCTGGACGTGACGTCGGGCGGCGTGACCATGGGGAGGCTCTCCGGGGGAGGGAATCGCGGGCGTGGGTGACCCGGTGGCACTCGCGGCGGAGCGCGCTACGGGCGCTGCGCGGGTGGTGCGGTGCGGCCGGGGTCCGGCGTCGTCACGCTCGCCGCGTCCCTCAACGCGGCCGGAGAGGCTGCCGCACAGGGCGGAGCCGATCCGCCGTCGATCGTATGTGTCCATGGCACATATGTGTCAACAGGGCGCCGGAAGGCGCCGATCGAGTGTGTCGACGGCGGGCCGGGAGGTGCCGACCTGGCCGGTCCGGCATCCGGGCGCCGCTTGACGAGTGCCACGATGTACTGCTCGATTAGTCGCATGAATGCCCAGCAGCGCTTGGTCTCGCGCGATCACATCGACTTCGGTCGGGTGTGGTCCGCGGCGTGTTGCGCCTGACTCGGCAGCGGGCCGTCTGACCGGCCCTTCCCTCCCTCGGTGACCCCGTCGCGGGCCGAGCTCTCTCTTCGCGCGCGCTGCCGCAGCACCGCCATCCGCCTTCACCGACGCCTGGCGTCGTCACGCCTGTACTGAACCCGTCAGCCGTTTGCTGACGGCTCATCACTCATGCCTGTGCGCACGGCAGTTGAGTCACTCCCGCCCGCGCGCTCCGCGTTCTCGAAAGGTCATTGCCATGCCCGTGGAGTTCCTCGGCATCGCCGCCACCAACGACGGCTCCGAAACCACGCCCCGCTCCGGCGCCGCCTTCGACAAGGACTACACGCTCCGGCTCGCCCGGGCGCACGAGGACCACGGCTGGGACCGGGTGCTGTTCGCCTACGGATCCGGATCGCCGGACCCGGCACCGGCCGCCGCGTACATCGCGAGCCGGCTGGACCGCCTACAGATCCTGCTGGCCCACCGGCCCAACGTGTCGTACCCGACCTTCGCCGCCAAGACCTTCGCCACCCTGGACCAGATCAGCGACGGCCGGCTGACCGTGCACTTCATCACCGGCGGCAACGACCATGAGCAGGGCCGCGAGGGCGACACGCTCACCAAGGACGAGCGGTACGCCCGCACCCTGGAGTACATCCGGATCGTCAAGAAGATCTGGACGACCCACGAGGCCTTCGACCACGAGGGCGAGCACTACCGCCTCCACGACTTCGTCAGCGATGTCTTCCCCGTCCAACAGCCCCGCCCCGGCGTGTCGTTCGGCGGCTCGTCGCCCGCCGCGTACGCCGCCGGAGGGGCCGAGGCCGACATCTACTGCCTGTGGGGCGAGCCCCTGGCCAGGACCGCCGAGCAGATCGAGAACGTGAAGGCCGCCGCGCAGGCCGCGGGCCGCGCCGACGTGCCGCGCATCCAGGTCGCCTTCCGCCCGATCATCGCCCCGACCGAGGAGCTGGCCTGGGAGAAGGCCCATCGCACGGTCGGCGCCATCCGGGAACGGCGCGAGGCGGGTCTCGTACGGCACCACCGCAGCGGCGCACCGGAGAACACCGGGTCGCAGCGGCTGATCGCCATCGCCGAGGCGGGAGAGCGCTACGACCGCGCCCTATGGACCCCGACCGCCGCCGCGACCGGCGGCGCGGGCAACTCCAACGCCCTGGTCGGCACCCCGGAGACCGTCGCCCAGGCCCTCCTCGACTACTACGACCTCGGCGTCGACATCCTCTCCGCGCGCGGCTACGACCTGCTCGGCGACGCCATCGACTTCGGACGGCATGTGATCCCGATCGTGCGCGAGGAGGTCGCCAAGCGCGACGCCGAGCGGGCGACGCGCGAGGCGCAGGCTCTCACGGCGGTGAACGGATGACCTCCGCATCGGAATTGACGGTCGTTCACCTCCCGGTCTCCGACCCACGCGTGAGACCCCTGCTGCACGAACTCGGCCAGGAGTACTCCACGCGCTACGGCAAGGACGCCCACGCCGAGATCTCCCGCCACCCCGACGAGGAGTTCACCGAACCGTACGGCGGCCTGCTCCTGCTGCTGGAGCGCGGCGAGCCCGTCGCGGGCGGCGCCTTCCGCCGCTACGACGCCACGACGGCGGAGCTGAAGCGGATCTGGACCCACTCCGAGCACCGGCGCCGCGGCCTCGCCCGGCGCGTCATCGCCGAGCTGGAGCGCGAGGCCGGCGCTCGCGGCTACCGGCGGATCCACCTGACCACCGGGCCACGCCAGCCCGAGGCCCGATGCCTGTACCTGGCCACCGGCTACATACCGCTGTTCGACACGGAGGCCGACCCGGAATCCATCGGCCCGCTGCCCTTCGAGAAGCACCTCGCAGCGTGGGAACACACGGGAAAGGCCCTCGACCGGTGAACATCCGCACGATCGGCACCCGCCTGCGCGGCGGCACCGCCGCCCTGGCCCTGATCCCTCTGCTCGCGCTGACCGCCTGCGGCTCCGGCGAAACCGGCGGCACGGCGGCCGCGGGCGCCCAGGCCTCGCCCGCGCCGACCGACGACCCGGTCGCCGCCGTACACGAGGTGGACTCCGTCGCCGCCCTGCTCCCCGCCGACGTACACGAGGCGGGCACGCTGCGGGTCGGCAGTTCGGTCGGATTCCCTCCGGGGGCGTACTACCCGAACGGCGCGGACAAGGCGCCCGCCGGTCAGGACATCGACCTCGCCGACGCCGTGGCCAAGGTGCTCGGCGTGAAGCTGGAGCGCCAGGACGCGTCCTTCGAGACGATCCTGCCCGCCCTCGGCAGCGGCAAGTACGACTTCGGCACCGGCAACTTCGGCGTCACCGCCGAGCGCCTGAAGACCATCGACTTCGTCACCTACATCAACGACGGCCAGGGCTTCGCGGTGAGGAAGGGCAACACCACGCTCAAGTCGAAGATCACCGACCTCACCCAGCTGTGCGGGCTGACCATCGGCACCGGCGCCGGCACCACCTTCGAGGCGACGCTCAGCGCGCAGAAGGGGGTGTGCGCGAAGGCGGGCAGAAAGCCGTACGACGTCAAGGTCTACGCGGAGAACGCGGTGACACTCACCGCGCGGTGGTGCGGCATCCGGTGACCGTCGTCTGATCGGGCCCGGTCACGAACGGGCGTCCTGCGCACGGGCGTTGAGCACGCCACTGCAAGCGGGTGCCGCCCCTCGTCCCCGAACCGGAGGCCCAGGACGCCGAGTCCGTGTCCCTCGCCGCCCGAACCCGAGCACCGCCCCCTCTCCGACCAGTCTGCGAAAGGTCCTCCCATGGCCACCGTTCTGTCCGTCTCCGGAAGTCCCTCCGCCAGCTCGCGCACCGCCCGGCTGCTGCGCCACCTGGACGACCGGCTCACCGCCCAGGGGCACGACGTGATCCCGTTCGACGTTCGCACGCTCCCGCCCGAGGCCCTGTTGCACGCGGACTTCGGCCACCCGGCGATCGTCGAGGCCACCGCTCTGTTCGAGCGCGCCGACGGGGTCGTGATCGGCACCCCCGTCTACAAGGCCGCCTACTCCGGTCTGCTGAAGTCGCTGCTCGACCTGCTCCCGCAGTACGCGCTCGCGGGCAAGACCATCCTGCCGCTGGCCACCGGCGGCACCACCGCCCACGTCCTGGCCATCGACTACGCCCTGCGCCCGGTGCTGAACTCCATGGGCCCCGCCCACATCACCCCCGGCTGGTTCACCCTCGACAAGGACATCGCCGTCGGCGACGACGGCACGCTCACCGTCGCACCGGGCGCCGCCGAGGCTCTGGCCCATGTCACCGACCAGTTCTCGCTCGCTCTCGGCGGCCGACCGACCCTGCTGGCGGCCACCGGATGAGCACCGCGACGGTGATCGCCGGCGCGGACGTCCTCGACGGCGTCAAGCACTACGCGACCGGCGCGCTCTTCGCCGACTGGATCCCCGTGCTCCCCCGCGTCGACCTGACCGACGACTCGGCCGCCGAGGCATCCATCGCGGTGGCCGCCGACAAGATGACGGCGACGGACACGGCCGTCGAGGTCGGCAGTGTCCTCTTCGAGGTCATCGGCACCCCGGCCGGACCTCGACTCCCTGGGCTCGCACTGCCGTTGGCGAGACGCCCGCATCCACACCCCGAAGAACCGCGCGCTGAAAGTTCCAGCACATCGGCCGCCCTGTGCTGAGCGGCACCAGGCCGCCGCGGCACTGACTGCCGTGACGAACGACCCCGATCGGAGCTCCCCATGTCCCTCACCTTTCACTGGTTCCTGCCCACCAACGGCGACAGCCGCCATGTCGTCGGAGGCGGGCACGGCACTCCCGCCACCGCGTCCGGCCGCGACCGGCCGCCGACGGTCGCCTACCTCAGCCAGATCGCCAGTGCCGCCGAGGACCTGGGCTTCGTCGGCGCGCTCACGCCCACGGGTGCCTGGTGCGAGGACGCGTGGCTGACCACCGCGATGGTCAGCCGGCACACCGAGCGCCTGAAGTTCCTGGTCGCCTTCCGGCCCGGCTCCGTCTCGCCGACACTCGCCGCGCAGATGGCGTCCACCTTCCAGCGGCAGAGCGGCGGACGGCTGCTGCTGAACGTGGTGACGGGCGGGGAGAGCCACGAGCAGCGGGCCTACGGCGACTTCCTCGACAAGGACGACCGTTACCGCCGTACCGGTGAATTCCTCCAGATCGTACGGGGGTTGTGGGAGGGCAAGAGCGTCGATCTGGTCGGCGAGCACCTCCAGGTCGAGGACGCGAGGCTGGCCCGGGTGCCCGATCCGGTCCCCGAGGTGTACTTCGGCGGCTCCTCGCCCATCGCCGGGGAGATCGCGGCCCGGCACGCCGACGTCTACCTCACCTGGGGCGAACCGCCGGCCGCCGTCGCCGAGAAGATCGCCTGGGTCAGGGCGCTGGCCGAGAAGGAAGGCCGCACGGTCCGCTTCGGTATCCGCCTCCACGTCATCGCCCGCGACACCGCGGAGGAGGCGTGGGCGGAGGCCGGGCGGCTGCTGGCCGGGTTCGACCCGGAGACGGTACGGGCCGTCCAGGCCGGACTCGCCCGCAGCGAGTCCGAGGGACAGCAGCGCATGCTCGCGCTGCACGGCGGCAGTTCCGGCGGCCTCGAGATCCACCCCAACCTCTGGGCGAGCATCGGGCTGGTGCGGGGCGGCGCGGGCACGGCGCTGGTCGGCAGCCACGACGAGGTCGCCGAGCGGATCGCCGAGTACCACCGGCTGGGGATCGACGAGTTCGTGCTCTCCGGCTACCCGCACCTGGAGGAGGCGTACTGGTTCGGCGAGGGCGTGCTGCCGAGGCTTGCGGTGAAGGGGCTGTGGACGCATCCGTTCCGGGACGCGACGGCCGTGGTGAGCGGGACTCAGGTGCCCTTCGCGGGGCGGAAATGAGACAGCGCGCGGCTCGTTCCCTATAATTCCTATCGAATTACTAGGGAAGTGTTGACCCTCGTCGGTGGAGCGAGTGAGGATGACGCCATGACGATCGCCCCACCGGCTCCGGCAGCTCTGTTCGGCGACCCCGGGCGGGGTGCGGGTGCGCCGGACACGGACGGACCGGTCGACTGGCCGCACATCGCGGGCGAGTTGGCGGACGACCTCGCCACCGACGCCGTCGAGCGCGAGCAGGCCGGCAAGCCCCCGCTCGACGAGGTCGCGCGACTGCGCGAATCGGGACTGCTGACGCTGTTGGTCCCGACGGGACGCGGCGGCGGGGGCGCCGACTGGCGCACGGCCTACACGGTCGTACGGACCGTCGCCGCGGCGGACGGGCCGATCGGCCATCTGCTGGGCAGCCACTACTTCCTGTCCTGCTGTGCCCGGTTCTTCGCCGGACCCGACCGTGCCGCACGCATCGAGCGGGCGTCCGCGGCGGGGCAGTGGTGCTGGGGCGGCGGCATCGCCTCCCAGGAGCCGCCGCTCATGCTCACCCCGACGGCGCACGGCTATCTGCTGGACGGGCATCAGCGATACGGCTCCGGAGTCGGCGTCGCCGACCGGCTGCTGGTCCGCGCCGCCGTGCCCGGCGCCGGCGAGCCCCTCGCCGTCCTCGTCGACCCCGCCCATCCGGGCCTGGTGAGCAGCGGCGGCGGGGACACCTTCGGCCGGCGGCTGGCCGGGGCGGGCGGCGTGGCGTTCGACTCCGTGCCGGTCGCGCACGACGACGTGCTCGGCTCCCTCTCCGCCGACGAGGGCACCCTGACCCCCTTCGCCGGCCTGGCCGCACCGACCGCACGGCTCGTCTCCGCGCAGTTCTGTCTCGGCGTCGCCGAGGGGCTGCTCGACGAAGTCCGCGAGCACGGCCGGGCGATGACAGCACCCTGGCAGCCCTTCTCGACCCAGCCCTGGCCGGGCAGTCCGCAGCGGGATACGTGCGGGCGGGATGCGTGCGGGCAGGATCAGTACGGGCAGGATCCGTACGTGCTCACCGCGTACGGCGAACTCGCGGTCGCCGCACGTGCCGCGTCCGCTCTCGCCGACCAGGCGGTGGACGCCCTGACAGGAGGCCTGGCGCGGGGCGAGGAACTCGACGACGAGGAGGGCGCGGAGATCGCCGTCCTCGCGAGCGCGGCCGAGGCTGCCGCCGCGCGGGCCGCGCAGGAGATCACCACGCGGGCGCTGGAGGCCGTCGGCGCGCCCGCCGCGCACGCCCGGCACGGACTGGACCGGTTCTGGCGCGACACCCGCACGCACACCCTGCGGAAACCGGTCGCCCATCGGCTGCGCGAGGTCGGGGACTACTTCCTCAACGGCGCGCACCCTCCGTTCGTCCTTCCCGCCTGACCGGGGGCGGCCGGTGAGGGCCGGTGCGGCGGTGAGGGATAATCTCGGCATGCGGATCTCGGCCAGAGCGGACTATGCGGTGCGGGCGGCGTTGGAGCTGGCCGCGGCAGGGGACGACACCTCGCTGAAGGCCGAGGCCATCGCCGAGGCACAGGGCATCCCGCACAAGTTCCTCGAGGGCATCCTGGGCGACCTGCGCCGGGGTGGCCTGGTGGTCAGCCAGCGGGGCGGCAAGGGCGGCTACCGGCTCGCCCGCCCGGCGGACTCGATCGCCATCGCCGAGGTGATCCGGGTGGCGGACGGCCCGCTGGTCTCGGTGCGCGGCGTCCGGCCGCCCGACCTGTCCTACATCGGCCCCGCGGAGTCCCTGCTGCCGCTGTGGATCGCCGTGCGCGCCAACGTCCGCAAGATCCTCGGCGAGGTCACCCTGGCCCATGTGGCGGCGGCGAAGCTGCCCGACGACGTGCTGGGCCTCGCGGACGACCCCGAGGCGTGGACGAATCCCTGACGGACGCCTGAACACCCCGAGGCCCCTCTCACGTGGTGAGACGCCCCGATCCGGGGCGACGGGCCCTCTTGACGCGGCCCGCGCGAGCCCTGACACTCCACTCAGGGAATCCTAGTGAATTGGTAGGGAACCATGGGCCGCACCGCGCAGGACCTCGGCAGTGACGTGGTCCGTGTCGCCGTCCGGCCGCCGCTGCCCCTGCTGACGTCCCGCCGCCACATCGACCTCGTGCGCGTGTGCAGTGCGGCGAGTTCCCTGCCCGGTGCGGGCGGCACGCCCGGCCGCGTCTGAAGCCCACCCTCGCGTACCTCATCCCGGCCGCGCCGAAGCCGCCGCGTGCCGTCGCCGTCGTATGCCCCGCACGTCGTACGCCCTGCGCTTCGTATGCCCTGCACTTCGTACGCCCTGCACGTCGTAGCCCAGACGTCGTATGCCCGCGACCGAGCACCCCAGGGAGACGCATGTCCGCCCCAGCCCCGACCGCCGTGCCGTCCTTCCGGAGCAGGATCGGTGGTGACGCGCGCAGCGGCTACTACGCCGTGCCCCGCCGCTACCGACTCCATCTGACGCCGTCGTGTCCACGAAGTCTGCGGATCGCCGTCGCGCACAGCCTGCTCGGCCTCGACGACATCCTCCCCGTGACGCTGCTGCCTGCGGTTCCCGACGCCCCGGACGGCGGGTATCTGGAGCTGCGCCCGCTGTACGAGGCCAGTTCGCACCAGCACCCCGGACCGGCCGTCGCGCCCGTGCTCAGCGACGCCTGGACCGGCACGATCGTGAGCACCCACACCCCCGACATCCTGCGGGACCTCGCCCGGCGCTTCGGCGGCCGCGGCCCGGATCTGCTCCCGCGCGGTGCCGAGGAGGCCGTCGAGAGCATCGGCCGGCTCTGCGAGCAGGACATCACCGCCGCCGCGCAGCGCGCCGGGGACCGGCACGCCGACGCCGCGGCGCGTGACACCGCACTCGCCACCCTGCAGGGCGCACTGGACACACTGGAGCGGCGGCTCGTCTCCCGGAAGTACGTGCTGGGTGCCGAACCGACCCTCGCCGACGTCGAGTTGTGGGTGACGCTCGTGCAACTGGACACCGTGCACGGCGTCACCGACCACCCGCAACTGTGGGCCTACGTCCGCCGGTTGGCGACCCGGCCGGCCTTCGGCTCCCATCTCGACCTCAGCCGGCCGGCTTCTCCCACACCGACACATGCTTGCCGCTCTCGCTGGTGAACGGCTCGCGCGTCCAGCTCTCCCACCGGTCGCGCAGCCGCAGGCCGGCGAGCCGGGCCATCAGGTCCAGCTCGGCCGGCCAGACGTACCGGAACGGAATGGACCAGTGCTCGGCGCGGCCGTCCACGATGGTGACGTAGTGGGAGCTCATCGCCTGGGTGGCGACGTCGTAGGTGTCGAACGCCCACTGGGTGTCGCTGATGCGGAACGGTACGGCCGTCTGCCCGGGCGGCAGCCGGCGCAGCTCGGGCACGCCCACCTCGACCACGAAGCAGCCGCCGGGCCGCAGATGGGCGGCGGCGTTACGGAAGCAGTCGACCTGGGCGTCCTGGGTCGTCAGATTGTCGATCGTGTTGAAGACGAGGTAGGCGAGCGAGAACTCGCCCGCCACCCGTGTCGTCGCGAAGTCCCCGATCGTCACCTCGACGGCGTCGCCGCCGCGCTTGGCGCGCAGCCGGTCCACCATGGCGCGGGACATGTCGATGCCGTGCACCGGGACCCCACGGCCGGCCAGCGGCAGCGCGATGCGGCCGGTGCCGACGCCCAGTTCGAGCGCCGGGCCGTCGCCCGCCAGTCCGGCCAGCAGATCCACCGCGGGGTCCACCACGTCAGGGTGGAACATGCCGGCGGCCGACGAGTCGTAGTCGGCCGCGATGCTCTCTCCGAAGTAGCCGTCCTCATCGATCACATCGCGACCGTACTGCCGGCCGCCGCGCCGGGGCACATGCTTTTCCACGGCGGTCAGGCGAGGGTGACCTCGACCGGCAGCTTCTTGATGCCGTTGACGAAGTTGGAGCGCACGCGCGGTACGTCGCCGGCCAGCCTGATGTCGGCGATGCGCGGGATCAGCTCCTCGAACATGATGCGGATCTCGGTGCGGGCCAGCAGATTGCCCAGGCACAGGTGCGGGCTGCCCTTGCCGAAGGTGACGTGGTCGTTGTCGGCGCGGGTGACGTCGAAGTCGTACGGGTTGCCGAAGACCTTCTCGTCCCGGTTGCCGGAGGCGAACCACATGACGACCTTGTCGCCCTCCCTGACCCGCTTGCCGCCGAGTTCGACGTCCCGCGTCGCGGTGCGGCGGAAGTGGTAGACGGGGGAGGCCCAGCGCAGGAACTCCTCGACCGCTGTGGGGATCAGGGACGGGTCCGCCTTCAGGCGGGCGAGCTGCTCGGGGTGCTGGAGGAGGGCCAGCATGGAGTGGGAGATGGTGTGCCGGGTGGTCTCGTTGCCGGCCACCACCAGGAGCAGGAAGTAGTTGTCGAAGTCCCGCGCGGAGAGCGGGACTCCGTCGCGCGGGGTCGTGTTGACCAGCCGGGAGACCAGGTCCGTGCCGTCACCGCCGCGCCGCTGCCGGGCCAGTTCCCGGCCGTACTCGAAGACCTCGATGGACGCGGGGGAGCGGAACGGCAGATCGCGGTACTTCTCGCTCTCCTCGCTGTGCAGCAGCACGTCCGCGTAGTCGGGGTCGGTGTTGCCGATGATGCGGTTGCCCCAGTCGATGAGCTGCTGGTTGTCCTCCGGCGGCACATCGAGCAGCCGGGCCAGGACGTTGATGGGGAAGTCCGCGGAGACATCGGCGACGAAGTCGAACGTGCCCTTGGCGAGGGCAGCGTCCAGGGTGGTGGCGGTCAGGCCGCGCAGGAAGTCGGCGTAGCTGTTGATCACGCCCGCGCCGAACTGCCGCTGGATCACGCTGCGCAGCGCACGGTGCCGTACGCCGTCCATCTCCAGGATGGAGGCGCGCTTGTTGATCTGGTCGTCGTCGACCTCCTCCAGATTGACGAACCTCGTCGAGGTGAAGGTCTCCGGGTCGCGGTCGACGCGGGCGATGTCGGCGTGCCGGGTCACCGCCCAGAAACCGGAGTTGGGGGCCTCCTCCGGCTGCCAGTGCACCGGGTCCTCGTGGCGCAGGGTGTGGAACATACGCCAGGGCGTCACACCGTCCGTGAAGTTGTCGAGGTCGGCGAGGTTCACGTCGGCGAGCCGCATCGGCTCGGTTGCGGAAGTCATCGATGGCTCCTGGGTGTCACAGGTGGTAGGCGTACTCGGTGAACTCCCAGTCGGTGACATGCCGTTGGAAGCGTTCGACCTCGTTGCGCTTGTAGGAGAGGTAGGAGGTGGCGAAGTCCTTGCCGAGCAGCTCGGCGAGGTCGGTGTCCGCCTCCAGCGCGTTCAGCGCGGCGGACAGATCGCCGGGCAGCACCGCGGACCGGGTGGTGTCGTAGCCGTAGCCCTCCAGCGGGGGCGGCGGCTCCTCGCCGGCCTGGACGCCGAGGACGGCGGCGGCGAGCGTGGCGGCGACGGCCAGGTAGGGGTTGGCGCTCGCGTCGCCGAGGCGCAGTTCGAGGCGTGCGCCCGCGCCTCGCTCGGGCGGGATGCGGACCATGGCGCTGCGGTTGTCCAGGCCCCAGTCGACCAGCCAGGGCGCGAGGGTGTCCGGGCCGAAGCGCTTGTACGAGTTCACGGTCGGGTTGAGCAGCGCGGCGAGGGCGGGCGCGTGGGCGATGACGCCGGCGATGGCGTGCCGGGCGACGGCCGAGAGACCGTGGGCGCCCGCGGGGTCGTCGAAGGCGTTGCGGCCCTCGGCGTCGTCACAGGACAGGTGCAGATGGAAGCCCGAGCCGCCCGCGTCCCCGAACGGCTTGGCCATGAAGGTGGCGAGCCGGCCATCTTTGCGGGCCAGCTCCTTCACCGCGGCCTTGAAGCGGAAGGAGCGGTCGGCCGCGTCCAGCGCGTCGGAGTGGGTCAGGTTGATCTCGTACTGGCCGCCGTCGAACTCGTGGTTGCCGGTGATGACGCCGATGCCCAGGTCGCGCAGGTGCCGCAGGGTGCGCAGCAGATGGTTCTCGGGATCGGCGCGCAGGCCGGCCGTGTATACGGCGCCGGTCGTCTCGGGGGAGCGGCGCCAGCCGGTGGGGGTGCCGGAGGCGGGCTCCAGCAGGAAGTACTCCAGCTCCGGGCCCACGATCGGCCGCAGCCCCTGCTCGGCACAGCGGGCCAGGACCCTGCGCAGCAGATCGCGCGGTGACTCCGGGGCGGGGGCTCCGGTCGCCGGGTCGGTGACCTCGCCGAGACAGGTGGCGACGCCGGGCTCCCAGGGCAGTACGGCCAGCGTGGACAGGTCGGGTCGCACGGTCACGTCGGGCAGACCGGCGTCCAGGCCGCCCGCGACCGGGACCACGTCGCCCTGCGGGCTGGTGTGGTAGACGGCCCGGCAGAAGGCCAGACCGTGCGCGCAGGCCGACGGCAGATGCTCCACCAGGACGTCACGGGCGCGGTCGGTGCCGATGAGGTCGGGATAGATCACCCGGACCACGTCCACACCCTCGGCGATGAGCCGCTCCATGTGCCGGCGGATATCTGGAATGTCGTGATCTGGGATGGCGTGATCGCTCACCGAAGTCTCCTCGGGCGGATCGTGCAGGGTGGCGTGCGGACGACCTGATCGGCGGGTGGCGGGTGGGGAAGGGCGACCCGGAGTCGTCGTTTGAACCCGAACGGTATGGAGAGGTTCGCCGCCCCGCAAGAGGGTGGCCGCAAAAATTTATCCACGTGGACAGGTATTGACCAGGGGCGAGCCGCTTCCTATGTTGTTTGAAGCCAAACGAGTAAGGGGTTCGGCTCTCGCACCCCTTTGGCCAAGGGGCCCGGCCGCACAACCGGCCGGGCCCTCCATCCCCTTCGCCACCGCACCGACGCCCTCACTCCCAGGAGGACCGGCCATGAAGGTCGTAGTCGACATGAACAAGTGCCAGGACCACGGCCAGTGCGTCTTCGCGGCCCCCGACGTCTTCTCGATGGACGACGACGGACACCTGGTCCACGTCTCCGACCCCGACGACGCCCTGCGCGAGGAGGTCGAGGAGGCCGCCGACGTCTGCCCGCTCCAGGCCATCCGGATCGAGGGCTGAGCCCCATGACCGACCGCGTAGTCGTCGTCGGCGCCTCGTTGGGCGGCCTGCGCGCGGCGGAGCAGCTGCGTGCGGCCGGCTGGACCGGCGCGATCACGGTGGTGGGCGACGAGCCCCACATGCCCTACAACCGGCCGCCGCTGTCCAAGGAGGTCCTCGCGGGAAAGGCACCCTTCGAGTCGCTGGCCTTCACTCCCCGCAGGGCTGCCGCCGATGTGGAGTGGCGGCTGGGCACGAAGGCCGTCGGGGCGGCGCCGGCCGAGCGGTCCGTCGCACTCGACGACGGCTCGGAGATCGCGTACGACGGACTGGTCGTCGCCACCGGCATGCGCCCCCGGCGCCTGAGGTGCCCCGGCCCGCTCGCCGGCCGGCACACGGTCCGCACCCTCGCCGATGCCCGGGGACTGCGGGAGGAGCTGATCCGGCCGGGCGCCCGGCTGGTCGTCATCGGCGCCGGGTTCATCGGCTGCGAGGTCGCCGCCACCGCCGTAGGACTCGGCGTCCGTGAGGTGACCGTCGTCGATCCGCTGCCCCTGCCCATGGTCGGCCCGCTCGGCGAACTGCTCGCCCGTGCGCTGCTGGAGCGGCACGAGGAGCGCGGGGTGCGCTTCGCGCTCGGCACCGCGGTCGCCGCCTTCGAGGGCGAGGAGCGGGTGACAGGCGTCGTCCTCGCGGACGGCGGCGTCCTGCCCGCCGATGTGGTGGTCGAGTCGGTCGGCTCCGTCGCCAACGTCGAGTGGCTGGCCGGCAACGGGCTCGACCTCACCGACGGAGTGCTGACCGACGAGCAGTTGCGGGTCGGCGGCCGGCCCGAGGTCGTGGCGGTCGGTGACGTGGCCCGCTTTCCCAACGCCCGCTACGACGGGTTGTCCCGACGCGTCGAGCACTGGTCCATCCCGACCGACACGGCCAAGCACGCGGCGAGGACGCTGACCGCGCATCTGACCGGCGTCCGGGCCGACTTGGCTCCCTTCGCTCCGTTGCCCACCTTCTGGAGCGACCAGCACGACTTCCGGTTGCAGTCGTTCGGTGCGCCCGTCCTCGGCCTCGATGACGTACGCGTCCTGGACGGCGACCTCGAAGGCGACGTCCTCGTGGGCTACCACACCGACGACCGGCTGGTCGGCGTCGTGGCGCTCGGCGGCCACAGCGCCGCCATGGGTGCCGCCCGCTACCGCGCCCAACTGCTGAAGCAGCCCGCCCTCACCGCGTAAGGAACCTTGTCATGCCCTCAGTTCGTGGTTACTTCCATCCCAGGACGGCGACGGGTGCCTCGTCGCTGATCCCGTCGCCGCCGTGGCGCTACTCGGGTGACCTGCTGACCGTCGAGTACCGGACCGATCCGGCGCGGGTGCGTGAACTCCTGCCGGAGCCTTTGGAATTGGCCGACGAGGATCCGGGCGCCGTCGCTCTGATCTGGGCCGACTGGCAGTCGTGCTCGGAGTCGGGGACGGAGCTGCTCGATCCCGTGCTGGCCCAGTACAAGGAGGCCTTCGCGGTCGTCCGGTGCACGTACCGGGGGCAGACGTATTCGCGGTGCGTGTACATCTGGGTGGACAAGGACTTCGCCATCGCGCGAGGGCTTCACCAGGGGTATCCGAAGAAGCTCGGGTCCATTCACCAGACGCGGCCGCATCCGTTCGGGCCCGCTCCCCGGATCGAGGCGGGGGCGCGGTTCGGGGCGACGCTGGCTGCCGCGGACCGGCGGTTGGCGCAGGCCGTGGTGACTCTGCGGGAGCCGTCCGAGACGAACGGGTTCGTCAACGGGCATCCCATGGCCCATCACAGGTGGCTTCCCTCGATCGAGAAGGGCAAGGGGCCAGCGCTCGATGAGCTGATCGAGTCGGGGGCCGCTTCGTTCGAGGGGGGGCGACCCTGGGTCGGTGACGCCGAGTTGGAGCTGTTCCAGGCGCCGACGGAGGAGCTTGCCCGGCTGGAGGTTCGTGAGCCGATCGCCGCGTACTACCGGCAGGTCGGGGTGGTCTGGGACGGGGGGCGGCTGCTGGAGGCCGGTGCGTCGGAAGCGTCTGCCGAGTAACGCCGCCGGCGGGCCGCGGGTTCGTTGTGGCTGGTCGCGCAGTCCCCGCGCCCCCGGGTGGGCCAGATCCCCTTCGTTTGAATGGAGCCCTTCTCATGACTGACAAGATCGTCGTCGGTGGTGTCTGCGTCGACACCCGGCACTGGATCGGCGGCCGACGCGTCGCCTCCGCCGACACCTTCACCGACAGCTCTCCCATCGACGGAAGTACCCTCGGCGAGATCGCCCGCGGCGGCCCCGCCGAGGCCGAAGCCGCCGTGGCCGCCGCCCGTGATGCCTTCCCTGCCTGGGCCGTCACGCCCCGCGAGGAACGCGCCCGCCTCCTCCACGCCATCGCCGACGGCGTCGAGAAGCGGCTCGAAGAGCTCGCCATCGTCGAGACCACCGACAACGGGGCCCTGCTCCGCTCGCACCGGCGCGGAGTCATGCCCCGTGTCGCGCACAACTTCCGTTTCTTCGCCGACTGGTTGCTGAAGCTGGACCACGAGGACTTCGAGACCCGCGGGCACACGAACCATGTCTCCTGGGACCCCGCGGGCCCCTGTGTGCTGATCACCCCGTGGAACGCCCCTTTGATGCTGGCCACCTGGAAGGTCGCCCCCGCCCTCGCCGCCGGGGACACCGTCGTCCTCAAGCCCGCCGAGTGGTCCCCGCTCACTGCCTCCCTCCTCGCCGACATCGCGGCCGAGGCGGGACTGCCCGCGGGCGTCCTCAACGTCGTCCAGGGCTACGGCTCGGAGATCGGCGACGCCCTCACCTCCCACCCGGACGTACGCCGGATCAGCTTCACGGGTTCGGTGCCCACCGCCCGGCGGATCGCCGCGTCCGCCGCCGCCAACCTGACCCCGCTCAGCCTCGAACTCGGCGGCAAGTCACCGCTGTTGGTCTTCGCCGACGCCGACCTGGGCCTCGCCGTCGACCTCGCCGTGGAGCAGTACGACAACGCCGGGCAGGTGTGCCTCGCGGCCACCCGCGTCCTGGTCGAGGAGACGGTCGCCGAGGAGTTCACAAGCCGCTTCGTGGAGAAGGCGGGACGGTTGCGGCAGGGCGACCCGCGTGACGAGGCCACCGACATCGGCCCGAACATCCATCCCCGCCAGCTGGAGAAGATCGACGGGTTCGTGCGCAGGGCCCTCGCGGCCGGGGCCCGCGCCGTCATCGGCGGGCATCGCAACGACAGCCGGTACTACGCGCCGACCCTGCTCACCGATGTCGCCCAGGACGCGGAGATCGTGCAGGAGGAGGTCTTCGGACCGGTCCTGACCCTCCAGACCTTCGCCGACGAGGACGAGGCCGTACGCCTCGCCAACGACACCCGCTTCGGCCTGGCCGCCACCGTCGCCACCGGCGACCCCGAGCGCGCCGAACGCGTCAGCGCACAGCTCGTCGCCGGCACCGTCTGGGTCAACTGCTTCTTCGTCCGCGACCTTCAGGCCCCCTTCGGCGGCTCGCGCCTCTCCGGCGTCGGACGCGAGGGCGGCAGCTGGAGCTTCGACTTCTACTGCGACCTGAAGAACACCGTGACCGCCCCGAAGGGATGGGACCACAGCCATGGGTGAGATCGTCGGGGCCGGGCTGCTCGCCCATGTCCCCACCATCGTGCTGCCGCGGGCCGACCGTCTCGAGCTGAACGAGGGCAAGGAGATCAGCCTCGTCACCGGCCTCCAGGAGCTGCGCAGGGACGTCTTCGAGCGGGACGACTACGACACCGTCGTCGTCCTCGACTCCCACTGGGCGACCACCGTGGAGTTCGTCGTCACCGCCCAGCAGCGCCGCGCCGGACTCTTCACGTCCGAGGAACTTCCGCGCGGGATGTGCCGGATGCCGTACGACTTCCCGGGCGACCCCGAACTCGCCCGCAACGTCGAGAGGTTCGCCGACCGGCACGGCACCTGGATCACCGCTATCGAGGACGACTACCTGCCGATCTACTACGCCACCATCAACCTCTGGAAGTTCCTCGGCGAGGGGCTCGCGGACAAGCGGTGGGTGACCATCGGCGTCTGCCAGACCGGTGACATGGAGGACCATCTGCGGCTCGGACGCGCGCTGGCCGACGGCATCGCCGCCACGCCGGGGCGACGGGTCCTGCTCATCGCCTCCGGTGCCCTGTCGCACACCTTCTGGCCGCTGCGCGAGCTGCGCGACCACGAGGCCGGCGACCCGGCGCACATCTTCACGCCGCAGGCCCGGGCGGCCGACCAGGAGCGCATCGCCTGGTTCAAGGAGGGCCGCCACGACAAGGTCCTCGACACCATGGACGAGTTCTGGAAGTACAAGCCCGAGGCGAAGTTCTTCCACTACCTGATGATGGCCGGCGCCCTCGGCGAGCAGGCCTGTGTCGCCAGGGCCCGCCAGTACGGCGAGTACGAGAACTCCATCGGCACCGGTCAGGTCCATCTGTGGTTCGACCGTCCGGCCGACGGCTGGACCGGAAACGGCCTTTCCACCCCGCGCAACCCGCACACCCGCGTCTAGGAGCCTCCATGCCCGAGTACCGCCGCATCCTCCTCGACGGCGCCGCCGTCCAGGTCACCGTCGACGGCGACGAACTCGTCGCCGGTGACGGCCGCCGCGTCAAGGTGGAGGACGCCCGGCACCTGCCCCCGGTCGTCCCCTCCAAGATCATCGCCGTCCACCTCAACCACCGCAGCCGGGTCGACGAGTTCCGGATCGAGCTGCCGGACACCCCGACCTACTTCCACAAGCCGACCTCGTCCCTCAACTCCCACAAGGGCGCGATCGTCCGCCCCGAGGGCTGCAGGTGGCTCAACTACGAGGGCGAGGTCGCCATCGTCATCGGCAGGACCGCCCGGAACGTCTCCCCGGCCGAGGCGGGCGACCACATCGCCGGCTACACGGTCGCCAACGACTACGGGCTGCACGACTTCCGCGACACCGACGCCGGGTCGATGCTCCGGGTGAAGGGTTCGGACACCCTGTGCCCGCTCGGGCCCGGGCTGGTGACGGACTGGGACTTCCACGGCAAACGGCTGCGGACGTACGTCAACGGCGAGGTCGTCCAGGACGGTTCGACCGACGAGATGAAGTGGGACATGCACTATCTCGTCGCCGACATCGCCCGCACGATCACCCTGTATCCGGGAGATGTGCTGCTGTCCGGCACCCCCGCCAACTCCCGCCCCGTCGGGCCCGGTGACGTGGTCGAGGTCGAGGTGGAGGGGCTGGGCCGGCTCACCAACCACATCGTCACCGGCCCGGCCCCGATTCGCACCGACGTCGGTGCCCAGCCGACCGAGTCCGAGGAGGTGCTGTCCACCGCGCTCGGCGGTGACTGGGAGTTCCGCGGCATCCGGCCGCCACGGCGTTGACCGGGCGCACGGCGGTGACCAGGCGTACGCCGTCGACCGGGCGTACGCCGGTGTCCGAGGCGGCGGGTAAGGTCGCGGCCATGACCGCATCCGCCGAGCGACCCGAGGACCACGAGGGACCCGAGGACCGCAAGCCGCGCCGGCGCATGAACTACGGCGAGGGCCGCGAGGCCCTGCTCAACGCCGCCGTGCGGGTCGTGGCGCGGGGCGGGCTGCGCAAGCTCACCTACCGGGCGGTCGCCCAGGAGGCGGGCACGACCCACGGCCTGGTCGTCCACCACTTCGGCTCGCGCGACGCGCTGATCGAGGAGGCCCTCGCCCACGCGATCCGCACCTCCCTCAACACCAGCGCACTCGAACCCGGTACCGGCAAGGTCGCCGACTTCTCGGTCGGCGTCTCCGACATGGTCACCGCCGATCCGGACATCCAGGCCTTCCAGTACGAGCTACTGCTGGAGGCCCGGCGCTGCCCCGAGCTGCTCCCGCAGATCCGTGCCCTGTACGACGACTACTTCGACGCCACCGAGCGCGAGCTGTCCCGCATGCTGCCCGGCGACGCCGGCCGCCCGCTGACCAGGCTGGTCTTCGCCGCCCTGGACGGGCTCGTGCTGCACCAGCTCGTCTTCGGGGAGCCCGGGACGACCGACGCCGCGATCGAGGAGCTGCGCGGCCTGCTGCGGCTCATCGCGGCGGACGGCACCGACGAAGCACCGGAGAACGACGTCTGACCTGCGTCTTTCGGGACCCCGGGCACCGTTGGTCCGGGGTCCTTGCTCGTTGTCGTACCAATTCTTGGCTTCGCCCCTTGCCAAACGGATAGTTCCAGCCCACCATGAGGCAACTCGTTTGGCCTGAAACGAAATCCTCTCTCCTTGGCAGGTGATCCGAGTGGACAGTCAGACGGCGGTCCGGAACGAGAACGCGCCCGATGCCTCCACCGCAGGCAAGCTCAAGCCCAACTCGCTCGGTGTACTGGGCATCCTCTTCTTCGTCCTCTCCGCCCAGGCGCCACTGACCGGCATCGCGGGCGCCGTCCCCATCGCCGTGGCCATCGGCAACGGCGCCGGGGCCCCCGCCGCCTATCTCGCGGCCGGTTTGATCGTCCTGCTGTTCTCGGTCGGCTTCGTCGCCATGGGCCGGCACGTGGTGGACGCCGGGGCCTTCTACCGGTACATCGGCAAAGGCCTCGGCCGAAACCTCGGCAACGGCAGCGCGGGCATCGCCCTCTTCGCGTACTGCGCGATCCAGGCCGCCATGTACGGCCTGTACGGGGCCACCGTGAGCGGTCTGCTGGCGCACTACAGCGGGGCGGACGTGCCCTGGTGGGCCTGTGCCCTGGTCACGATGGTGATCGTGCAGGTCCTCGGCGCGACCGGCATCGAGATGGGCGCGAAGGTGCTGGCCGTGTTCGTGCTCGCCGAGTTCAGCATCCTCAGCGTCTTCGCCGTCGTCACCTTCGCCAAGGGCGGCGGGCCGGAAGGGCTCGGCTTCGCGGACACCTTCTCGCCGGGTGCGGCGCTGGACGGGGCGCCGGGTGTGGCGCTGATGTTCGCCGTCGCGTCGATGATCGGCTTCGAGGCCACCGCGATCTACGGCGAGGAGGCACGGGAACCCCGCAGGACGGTGCCCCGTGCCACGTACCTCGCCGTCGCCCTCGTCACCGGCTTCTTCGCCTTCGCCTCCTGGATGCTGATCTCCTCCTACGGCGCCTCGAAGGCGACCGCGGCCGCCGGCCAGGCGCTGGAGGGCGGCGACTCGACCGCGTTCGTCTTCGCGCCGATCGCCGCGCAGTTCGGCACCTGGGTCGATGACGTCCTGCCCATTCTGCTGGCCACCTCGCTCTTCGCCGGCATCCTCGCCTTCCACAACTCGGCCAACCGCTATCTGTTCTCGCTCAGCCGCGAGGGCCTGCTGCCGCGTGCCCTGTCGGCGGTGAACCGCCGGCACTCGCCCGGCGCCGCGGGGTTCGTGCAGACGTCGATCGCCGCGCTGCTGGTGATCCCGTTCGCGCTGGCCGGCAAGGATCCCGTGGTGACCCTGTTCTCGTGGGGGAGCGGGGTCGCTGTGCTGGCGATCATGCTGCTGTACTTCATGACCTCGGCGTCGGTCGTCGTCTTCTTCCGGCGCGAGCGCCTCGACACGCGGCCCTGGAACACGCTGATCGCCCCGCTGCTGGGGGCCGTCGGGATCGCGGGCGCCATCTGGCTGATCGTCGAGAACTTCACCACGCTCATCGGCGGCGACAGGGCCACCGCCGTATGGCTTCAGCTGACGGTGCCGGCCGTGCTGGTGCTGGGTGTCGTCGCGGGACGTCTGACGCGCTCGACCCGCTCGTAGGCCGTGCCCGCCGTCCGGTCGAGCGGTCCTCGGCCGGACGGCGGGGGTGCTCACGGGGGTGCTCACGGGGGTGCTCACGGGGGTGCTCACCCCTGACCATTTTGTTTGGTGCCAAACGCTATCTGGAGGTCCCCGCATGCTGGACGCCCCTCATGAGGAGTGGCTGCGTCGCGCCAAGTCCCTCGAACTGTCCGGCGCCCACCACATCGGCGGCGCCGACGAACCGGGTGGGGGAGGGGCCTTCGCGGTCGTCTCGCCCCGGGACGGGCAGGTGCTGGCACAGGTCGCCGACGGGGGCGCCGCCGAGGTGGACGCCGCCGTCGCCGCCGCCCGGCGGGCCTTCGACGCCGGACCGTGGCCGGGTCTCGCCCCCGCGGAGCGCGGCCGTGTGCTGCTGCGGATCGCCGACCTGCTGGAGGAGCGGCGCGCGGAGCTGGCGCTGACCGTCACCCTGGAGATGGGCAAGCCGATCACGGACGCGTACGACATCGAACTGCGCGCCGCCGTCGCGACCTTCCGCTGGTACGGCCAGCTGGCCGACAAGCTCACCGACGAGTCCCCGCACACCGCCCCCGACGCGCTCGCCCTGGTCACCCGTGAACCGGCCGGCGTCGTAGGGGCCGTAGTGCCCTGGAACTTCCCCCTGACACTGGCGAGTTGGAAGATCGCCCCGGCACTCGCGGCCGGCTGCGCGGTCGTACTGAAACCGTCCGAGAACTCCCCGCTGTCCGCCCTCCTCCTCGGACGGCTGGCGACCGAGGCAGGGCTGCCGCCAGGTGTGCTCAACGTGGTGAACGGCAACGGCCCCGTCGCCGGCCGCGCCCTCGGACTCCACCCCGACGTCGACGTCCTGGCCTTCACCGGATCCACGGCCGTCGGCCGCCACTTCCTGCACTACGCGGCCGACTCCAACCTCAAGCGCGTCTGGCTCGAACTGGGCGGCAAGTCACCGAACATCGTCCTGCCCGATGCTCCCGACCTGGAGCGGGCCGCCGCCACCGCGGCCTGGGGCATCTTCTTCAACCAGGGGGAGATGTGCACGGCCCCCTCCCGGCTCCTCGTGCACTCCTCCGTCGCCGAGCGCGTCACCGAGGCCGTCGTCCGCCGGGCGCACGAGCTGCGGGTGGGCGACCCCCTCGACCCGGCCACCGAGATGGGTGCCCTGGTCGGCGAGGCCCACCTCGGCCGTGTGCTCGACCACGTCGGCACCGGCCGGGACGAGGGTGCCCGGCTGCGTACCGGCGGTGAACGCGTCCTCGCCGAGTCGGGTGGGACGTACCTGGAACCCACTGTCTTCGACCGGGTCGACCCGGGCATGCGGCTGGCCCGCGAGGAGATCTTCGGTCCCGTCCTGTCCGTCCTCGCCTTCGACGACCTGGACGAGGCGGTACGGCTCGCCAACGCCACCGAATACGGTCTCGCCGCCGGCCTGTGGACCTCCGACCTGTCCACCGCCCACCGAGTCTCCCGTGCCCTGAAGGCCGGCACGGTCTGGGTCAACTGCTACGAGGAGGGGGATCTGACCGTTCCCTTCGGCGGCATGAAGCAGTCCGGGAACGGCCGCGACAAGTCCGTGCACGCCCTGGAGAAGTACACCGAGCTCAAGACGACCTGGATCCAGCTGTGACCCGTCCCCTGATCGCCGTGCCCGCCCGCTTCTCCGCCACGACCTCGGCCCTTCGGTACGCCGCGGAGGTCAACGCCCGCGCCCTGATGGAGGCGGTGTGGCGAGCGGGCGGCGAGCCGGCGAGCATCCACCCGGCCGACACCGATGTGGCCGACCGGCTCGCCCGCTTCGGCGGCGTCCTGCTCCCCGGCGGCGGCGACCTCGCGCCGTACCGCTACGGAGCCGCCGACGTACACGACGCCGTCTACGACGTGGACGACCTCCAGGACACCTTCGACCTCGAAGCCGCCCGGCACGCGCTGGACCTCGGCATCCCCCTGCTGGCGATCTGCCGCGGCATGCAGGTCGTGAACGTCGCGCTCGGCGGCACGCTGGAGCAGGACATGGGCGGCCCCGAGCGCGAACACCGGCACATCGTGCACCCGGTGGCGATCGAGCGCGGCACCTGGCTGGAACGGGCCACCGGCGCGGAGAAGGCGGAGGCCTCCTGCTATCACCACCAGCGGGTGGCCCGCCTCGGCGCCGGCCTTTCGATCAGCGCTCGGGCCGCCGACGGAACGGTGGAGGGGCTCGAACTCCCGGACGCGAAGGGGTGGTTCACGGCCGTGCAGTGGCACCCCGAGGACACCGCACACCGGGACCCGGCACACCAGGGCCTCTTCGACGCCCTGGTGCGGGCCGCGAGCGAGCGCCGCTGAACGGACGAGCGCGGGGGTCAGGCCTTCGGCCGCCGCCCACTGCGCCGCGGCGCGGGCTCGGCACCGTCGAGCAGCGCGAGCCGGCGCTCCTCGCCCCGCTCCTCGACCTGGAGCACCACCCGACGCAGCCCGTCCGCGACGGTCCGGCACTCCTCGTCGCTCAGCCCCCCTGCGACAAAGGCCTCCTCCTCGTTGAACGCCGGGAACAGCCGCCGCATCAGCGCCTCGCCCTCTTCGGTGAGGCTGAGCAGCACCAGCCTGCCGTCACTGGGGTGCCCGGCCCGCCGCAGCAGGCCCCGTCCCTCCAGCGTCCGCGCCACGCCGGTGAGCGTCCCCTTGGAGATCCCGGCCTCCTCCGCGACATGCCGGGTCTCCGACTCGCCCCACACCCACACCACCCACAGCACCACGAAGGCCGTCCAGGTGAGATCGGCCCCGCGCAGCACGGAGTTCTCCAGGTGCTGCCGGACCGTGGAGGCCGCGCGGTAGATGTTGGCGACGACCGCCATCTGCTCCCGATGCAGCGGAATACCACCGAGCTTGGCCTCGGCGAGCTTCTCGGCTGCGGTGATCGATCGTTGGCCGGGCATGGCACACTCCTTCGCCGCGGGGTGCGTCGTACGGCGGTGTCGTTCGTCAAGTATGTCGTTCGGGATCAAATTGTACGAAGCGACAGCCACCGCCCGTTCCTGGGGCCCCGCGTCCAGGCATACGGAGCGGCCGGCGCACGTCGCCCTCCCCCGAAGGCGGCGTGCGCCGGCCTGTTCCCCGGCGCCGGACCATGGACCGCGGTGTCCGTGCGCTGCAGCGGATCGTGCCGTCACCAGCACATGACCGCTGTCTCCCCCGATCCCCAGTTGGCATAGAGGCGCACCCGGACGAAGTAGCGGCGGCCCTTCACGAGACGGGCCTTGATCGTGGTGTTGTGCGGGGTGCCGCCGTCGTCCTGGGCGGTGAGGTAGCGGGGTTCGCCGTCCCGTTCCTCGAAGACCACGACGAGTGTGTCGCTGTCGCCGAAGGTGCCCACCGTGTACTCGCGGGTCTCCGGCGGCTCGACCACGAAGTCGGCCTGCTCGGCGGGCCCGAGCCGCAGCGGCACCGAACGGAACGGCACCAGCTCCCGCGGCCCCGGCGTCCGGGTCGGCGGGTACCAGCGGCGGACGAACTCCTGATCGGCCTCGGACAGCGCACCCGGCGGGTTCAGGCCCGCGCGGAACTGCTCCGGCTCCAGGATCAGCCCGGCGGAGAAGGGGTACTCCATGATCGAGTGCGGGTCCCAGGCGGAACCGTTGACCTCGTTCGGGTCCAGCTTGCGCAGGATGTTGAAGTACGTCCTGTCCCGGCTCCAGAAGTTCGGCGGGCCCGCCAGATCGGCGTACACGGCCTCGTCGTCCCAGTGGATCCCGGCGAACGGGCTCTGGTGCTCGTGCAGCATGCCGAGCGCGTGCCCGATCTCGTGCAGTGCCGTCCCGCGCTCCCCGGGCACGGTCAGGTCCCAGCCGAAGTTCATGGTGCGCTCGTTGAGTCCGACCCGCAGCGCGTCCTTGCCCACGGTCGACCAGGAGCCGTCGCCGAGCTGGAACCCGATGCGCAGCTCGGCCTCCGACCGGTCGCTCACCTCCGTGAACGACAGCCCTATGCCGAGGTCCTGCCACTCCTGGAAGCACTCGCGCACCACATCCTGCTGCTCCTTGCCGCCGACCCACGAGACACGCCGTGTCGCGCCGGTCTCCGGGTCGGGGATCGAGGATCCGTCGGAGTCCCGGTCGAAGAAGCAGTAGTGCAGCACCGTGCCGTTGACCCACATCCGGTGCCCGCTGACGAGCGCGTCGAGCCGCTCGGCGGCCAGCCCCGGTGCGAAGGCGGGCGCCGACTGCTGCGCGAGGGAGCAGTAGCGAGCGGTCATGCCGAACAGGTTGCCGTCGGTCCGCCCCGGGCGCCTGAGTCGGGGGCTACTCAAGTACCCCTGTATCAGAGGTGAGTCACCGTGCTCTCATTGCCGTGACGACATTCGAACGTGACGCGAAGACCCTGGAACTGCCGTGGTCGTTCGCCGGCCGGGAACACGAACTGGAGCTGATCCGCGGCGCCTTGACCGCGAGCCGGCACGGCATCGTGATCACCGGCCCGGCCGGCTGCGGCAAGACCCGGCTCGTCACCGAGGCCGTCCGCGGCACCGACTGCCTCCGCGTGGCCGGCACCCCCGAGACCCGCCGAATCCGATTCGCCGCGTTCGCGCACCTCGTCCCCGAGACGGCCTCCCTGCACGGCGCGTTCCAGCACCTGTCGGGTGTACGGCTGCTCCTGGTCGACGACGCGCATCTGCTCGACGACGCCTCGGCCGCCCTCGTCCACCAGCTGGCCGTGCACGGCCGCACCCGTCTGCTGGTCGTCACCACCGACGGTGCCCAGGCCCCCGGCGCGATATCCCGACTGTGGACCGGCGAACTCCTGCCCCGGCTCAGCCTGGAACCGCTGCCCCAGGAGGAGACCGCCCGGCTGCTCGCGGGCGCGGCCGCCGGCGTCGGCCTGGAACCGCTCACCGTCAACCGGCTGCACCGCCTGTGCCAGGGCGACCTGCGGCTGCTGCGCGACCTGGTGGGCGCGGTGCGCGAGCGCGGGCTGCTCAGCCGCGTCCCGGACACGGACGAGTGGGCGTGGCGTGGCCCGGTGCCGGTCACCGCGACCGTGCGCGAGCGCACCGCACACGTCCTCGACCGCGCCCGTCCCGAGGAGCGCGAGATCCTCGAACGCCTGGCCTTCGCCGAGCCGTTGCCCCTGGACCTGGAGCGGGACCGACTCGACCTGCGCACCCTCGAACACCTGGAGGCCGACGCCCTGGTCCACGTCGACGACCAGGGCACCGTCCGCCTCGCCCACCCCTTGCACGGCCCGGTGCTGCGGGCCGCCGCCGGCAGGCTGCGCGCACGGCGGCTGTCCCGCACACCCGAGCAGTGCGGCCCCGCCCTGGACGCCGAGCGGGCCGCGCTGATCCGCCGTATCGAGCGCGCGGACGTACGGCAGACGCCGGCGCCCGTGGGGGAGTGGCTGGTCGCGGAGGGCGCGCCGGTACCGGCCGGATACGCGGCCGTACGCGCCCGGTACGCACGGCTGCGCGGCGAGCTGCGGGAGGCGACGGCATGGGCGCGCGAGGGGGTGCGGGACGGCGGTGACGATCCGTCCTGCCGACTCGAACTCGCCCTCGCCGCGGCGCAGTCGGGCGATCCGACAGCCGCGCACCAGATCTCGGGTGGCCGCTCCCACGGGGGTGGGGCGGTCACCCGGGCGGCAGCGGCCCGCGGCGACGCCGGCGGGGCGGTCGAGGCGATCGGCGGCGACCCGTACGACGCCGTCCGCCTCGGCGCACCCGAGCGTGCCGCGGGCCGTCTGACCGGCGTCTTCGCCGAGCACGCCGACGCGCTCGCCCGAGCCGACGGCCCCGCGCTGGACCAGGTGGCCGAACAGCTCCAGGCGCGCGGCTTCCTGCTCTTCGCGGCCGAGGCGCACGCCCAGGCCGTACGGGCCCACCGCGATCCGCGAGCCGCCCGCACCTCACGCACGCGTGCCGTGGCCCTGGCCCGCCGCTGCCAGGGTGCCCGCACCCCGGCCCTGTCCGGGTTGGTCCTGGGCGAACTGACCGCCCGGCAACGGCAGATCGTCACACTCGCGGCCACGGGCCTGAGCAATCGCCAGATCGCCGAGAAACTCACCCTGTCCGTCCGCACGGTCGGCAACCACCTCTACAGCGCCTACGCCCGCCTGGGCGCGAGCGACCGCGGCGCACTGCCGTGGCTGGTGGAACTGCCGGACGCGCGAACGGCGTGAACCTGCCGGGTCGGCCGTGGTCATCGGGGCCGCTGTCGTGCCGGGGCCGTGCGGCCCGGCCTCAGGCCGCCCCGAACGCCGAGAACGCCCAGCCCGTGGCCCGATGCAGCGCGTCGCCCGGCAGTGCCGCGCGGGCGTCGCACAGGGCCTCCGCCAGCGACAGGCCCTCGCCGAGGCCTTTGTGGAGGGCGAGCATCAGCGGCACCACCGCCGCGTCGTTGACGGGGGCCGTGCAGGCCACCACCCCGGCCGTGCCCAGCGGCAGCAACGCGGTGACCAGGCCGAGCAGTTCGTCGGCGCCGACGGAGGCGAAGCGGGCGGTGTCGCAGCAGGAGAGGATGATCCGGTACGGGCTGCGGTCCAGACGCTCGAAGTCGTGCACGATCAGCGGCCCGTCGGCCATCCGCAGCGACGAGAAGAGCGGACTGTCCGCGCGGAACGTGCCGTGGGCGGCGATATGCGCCAGCGCTGCCCCGTCGAGTTCCTCCAGCACCCGCGGGACGCGCGCGTCGGCGTGCTCCAGGACCACGGCACCGCCGTACCGGCCGGCCAGATGGGGCACCTCCGCACCGCCGGTCGCGAGCCCGGGCCCGCGCACCAGCACAGGGCGGCCGCCGGGCGGCGGCTCCGTCTCCCGCGCGCGCAGCCAACCGCTCGCCGACGGCGACACGCTGAGCACCCGCTCCCGCAGCGACGGCAGCAGCGCCCACGGCACCCGATGCAGCCTGGCCGGCGGTACGACCACGACAGGGCCGTCGCCCAGATGCGCCGCCGCCGGACCCAGCAGCAACTCCTCCAGTCGCCGCCCCGCGGCCTCCACCACCGGCAGCCGCCCCTCGGCGCCCGGATGTGCCAGCCGCCGCAGCCCGGCCTGCACATGCTCGGCCTCGGTCTCCGCCTCGGCCAGCAGCCCGGCCTCGTACCGGCGCACCCGCCCCTGCCCGCACAGCAGCACCTGCACCCGCCCGTCCAGCACGGCGAGTTCGACAAGCCGTACGTCGTCGCCCAGCCGTTCCAGCAGTAGCCCAGGGTCGAAGCGGTGACCGTCGCCGGGCGTGTCGCCGCGCAGGTGCAGCGTCCGGGACCGTATCTCCCGCTCCAGGCGCCGCTGTTCGCGCTCCAGCGCCGGAACCGGCCTGGCGTCCATACGGGCGGCCTCCGCGCGTGCCGCGATCTCCCGGAACGCGGTCAGATCGCTCTGCAGCTCCGGATCGGCCGGCGGCCGGGTCGGCGGCGTCGACAGCGCGGTGGCCCGCCAGCGCTCGCTCCACACCAGCAGCCGGCGCGGACTGCCGGAGTCGAGGCTGGCCTGCTGGGCCAGCGCGGCGAGTTCGGCGCCCTGCGCGGTGGCGCGGGCCCTGAGCTCGGAGGCGCCCAGCGTCATCCGGTGCGCGTCGAGTACGTCCAGGCCCCGTCGGCAGGCTTCCAGGACACCGCGCCCCGACCCGGCCGTCCGCGCCCGCAGCGCCTGCGCCGCCCAGCCCGTCATCCGCGCCAGCGGCGGTCCGCTGTGCCTGCCGCGGGCGGCGAGGGCCAGATGCCGCTCGGCGTCCGCCCGCCAGCCCAGATCGAGCGCGATCCGGCCCGCGAGCAGCGAGGCCTCCGGCGCGGCCGGCGCGCCGAAGGAGGCCAGCCGTTCGGCGACCGCCGCCGTGTCGGCCACGAGCCGCCCCGAACTGCGCCCGGCGGCCACCCGGGCCTCGATCAGCACCAGCCGCGCATGGGTCTCCCACCAGCTGCGCCGCTGCCCCAAGAACAGCCGTACGGCCATGTCGGCGCGTGCGATCGCGGTGTGCGCGTCGCCCGCCAGCCGGGCGGCACGCGCGGCGGCCAGCAGCAACTCGGCCTTGCGGGTGGACTGTCCGCCTATCCCGTCGAGCACGGCGATCGCCGCGTCGGCCTCGGCCAGCGCCTCCGGGGCCAGCCCGGCCGCCATCAGCACCTCGCAGCGCCGGACGGCGAGCATGAAGGTGGGCGTGCCGAGCTTGGCGTACCGCTCCTCGGCCGCGTCGAGCAGCCGCAGCGCCGCCGGGATGTCGCCCGACCGGAACGCCGCGAGCCCCCGGCTCTCCACCGCGTCGGCCTTGTCGTGCTCCTGGCCCGTGGTGTCCCACAGCGCCTCCGCCGCCGTGAAGTCGGCGTCCGCCCGGTCCACCGCGCCCAGCGCCAGATGGACGGTCGCGCGCAGGGTCAGCGCCCGCGCCGTCCAGATGACGTCCTCGACCTGCCGCAGCACCGGGATCGCCCGCCGTACGTCCTCCAGCGCCTCCCGGTGATGTCCCAGGACCCAGCGGGCGTAGGCGCGGCGGAACAGCACCCGCGCGCGGGTGTGCCCACTGCCGCGCTCGATCCCGCGCTCCAGCGCGGCGAGCCCCTGCTGAGTGCGCCCCGCGTGCACCAACGCGACCCCGAGCGTCGCCAGGGCATCCGCCTCCCGGTCCGCCGACTCCGCGCGGGCCGCGAGATCCCGGGCACGCCGCAGGTGATGGAGGGCGATACGCATGTCGCCCCAGTCCCGCTGCCAGATGCCGATCACCTGGTGGGCGACGGAGGCGTGCAACGGCGACGGATCGGCGTCGAGCACCCCCTCCGCCCGCGCCAGCGCGTCGTTCGGGGCGGCGAACACCATCGGCAGCAGTTCGAGAACCGATTCGCTTCCCGCTGTCACTCCACGGATGGTAGTTGCCCCGGAACCGTGCCACACAGGTTTGGCGCTGTATCAATCAGCGACAGCACGGCTCTGATTGACGACCGTCGCCTCAGCGGGAGGACACGCCATGGCACCACAGCGATTCCACGAGCAGTTCGAGCAGATCCAGCGCTCCATGCAGGACGTCCCCCTCGCGATGGGACCGGACGACTCCGCCGAGTTCATCTACGAGAAGGGCTACGTCCTCGTCCGCGACGGCGAGGACGCCCGCCTCGTCGAGGACACCGTACGCGCGCACTTCACCGCCGAGCCCGACCTGGTGCAGGACCACGTGCGCCGGGCGAGCCCGCGGACCAACCGCTCCGGCATCACCCGGATCCAGGTCGGCGACCCCGGCGAGGGCGACCGGAGCGGCGACCGCACCGTCGCACACGCCCTGCGCGCCCTGCGGGAGACCGAGGGCCGGGCGGGCCGTCGGCTGGTCAGCCGCAACCACCTGGTGTCGATCGCGGTCAACTCCTGCCCCGGCGACGAGCCGGTGCCCGTCGCACACGCCGAGGGACTCAACCCCGCGGCGGTCGAGGGCAGTTACGACGCGGAGAGCGCCGTCGGCGTCCTGGTCGTCGACACCGGCCTGATGCGCGACTACCGCTCCGCCGCACTGCTGGCCCACACCGACGGCGACGCGCAGCTCAAGGAGTGCGACGACGACGGTGTGCTCCAGCAGTACGTCGGACACGGCACGTTCATCGCCGGGCTCGTCGCTGCCGTGGCTCCCAACACGAACGTCACCGTCCGCAACTCCCTCAACGACGCGGGCGCCATCCTGGAGTCCGAGTTCGGCGAGAAGCTCTTCGAGGCCGTCGACGCGGGCGGCTGGCCCGACGTCCTCAGCCTCTCCGCCGGCACCTCCAACGGCCGCACCGACGGCCTGCTCGGCGTCCAGGCCTTCATGCAGGAGCTGCGCGAACAGCGCACCCTGCTCGTCGCGGCGGCCGGCAACAACGGCAGCGCCACGCCCTTCTGGCCCGCCGCCTACGCCGACCTGCCCGACTACCAGGACGTCGTGCTGTCGGTCGGTGCGCTGCGCGGCGACGGCGAGTTCGGCGCCTGCTTCAGCAATCACGGCCCCTGGGTGAAGGTGTACGCGCCCGGCGAGCGCCTCACCGGCGTCCTCACCGGCTTCGACGCGCCGATGCCGTACATCTACCAGCACTCCACCTACGACGCCTGCCGGTACGGCTTCGGCTACTCCTGCACCTGTGTGTCCCCACGCCACACCGGCGTGTTGAGCGAGCAGGGCGGCACCGCCAAGCCCGACCAGGTGATGTTCGAGGGGTTCGCGAACTGGAGCGGCACTTCCTTCGCCACCCCCCTCGTCGCCGGCATGATCGCCGCCCATATGACCGCGCAGCAGGAGAACGACCCGCGGGTCGCCCGGTACAAGATGCTCGCGGCGAACTCCGGGTACGCGGAGGTGCGGGGGGCGCATGTTCCGGCACTTCGCCCCGCCACCTGGCGTCCTGCGCCCGTCACAGCTTCGGCTCCTCGGTCATGAGGGTCGGAACCATCCCCTCCGCGGCGTACGATGACTTGCCGTACACGAGGGGTGGGGCTGTGGACCGAGCAGATGTCGGTGCGCTGGTGCAGTCCGCCGTCGACGGCGACGCGGCGGCCTGGAAGGCGCTCGTGGAAGGGTTGAGCCCGCTGGTGTGGTCCGTCGTGCGCGCCCACCGGCTGGGTGACGCCGACGCCCATGAGGTGTATCAGACCGTCTGGTTCCGCTTCGCCCAGCATCTCGGGCGCATCCGTGAACCGGAGAAGGCCGGATCGTGGCTCGCGAGCACCGCCCGGCACGAGTGCCTGAAGGTGCTCAAGACCTTGCGGCGGCTCACCGTGACGAGCGATCCGCAGCTGCTCGACCGGGTCAGCGAGGACCGTACGCCCGAACAGTCGGTCCTGGACTCGGAGGAGGCGGCCGCCCAGACCGAGCGCATCCGCTGGATGTGGCAGGAGTTCGAGGAACTCGGTGAACGCTGCCGCCAGTTGCTGCGCGTGCTGATCGCCTCGCCGCCGCCCAGCTACCAGGAGGTGTCCGCCGCACTGGGCATCGCCGTGGGCAGCATCGGACCGCTGCGCCAGCGCTGTCTGCGCCGGCTGCGGGCCCGACTCGACGCGCGGGGGGCGCTGTGAACGACGACATGCACGACGATGTGACGGGCGAAGAGCCCCCCGGCGACGACGGGTTCGACACCGATCTGCTGGAGGAGGAACTCCGTCAGGCCGCCACCATCCTGGATCCCGTACCGGCCCAGTTGCGCAGGCTCGCCGTCGAGGCGTTCGTGCTGCACGACCTCGACGCCCGGATCGCCGAGTTGACCTTCGACTCGGTGGAGGACGCCATTGCGGTCAGAGGGGCGACGGATGCGCCGCGGATGCTGACATTCCGCGCGGGCGAGGTGACCATCGACGTGGAGGTGACGGCACAGGGCCTGATGGGGCAGGTGCTGCCGCCGCAGCAGGCGCGGATCGAGGTGCTCGGCGGCCCGCAGACGGCCACGCCGGTCGACGCCGACGACATGGGCCGCTTCACCAGCGACGCCCCGCCCTCCGGCCCGTTCGCCCTGCGCTTGCGGACCGGCGGGGAGGTCGTGGTCACGGAGTGGCTGCGGGCCTGAGCCGCGGGGTCAGCGTGCGGCGGCGTCCACCAGCGCCGCCAGCGCCTTCGCGAGCCGGGTGAGTCCGGGACCGGCCGGACCGCCCGGCTCCGTCATGTACGTGTCCCGGCGGATCTCGATCATCAAGGCGCTGACGCGTGGCTCGCTGCCGTAGAACTCCAACGGGACGTACGTGCCGCTGAACGGACTGTCCAGCCCCGTCTCCCCGCACCCGGCGAACGCCTCTCGCGCCGCGGCGAGCAACTGGGGCGGCGTGTGGAAGGGATCCGTGCCCAGGCACACCGGCGGCCGCGGGCCCTCGCCGTGCAGTTCGTAGGGCAGCCGGGCGGTCGGATAGGAGTGCACGTCGATGATCACGGCCCGGCCGGTGACGGCGAGCCGGTCGGCCACGGCGGCCGTCATGGCCTTCGCGTACGGCCGGAAGTACCGCTCGATCAGGGGCGCGGGGTCGCTGTCGGCGGGGCGCAGGTCCGCGAGATGCGTGGTCCGGGTGTAGACGGCGCCCATGCCGACGGACAGCATCTCCTCCCGCTCGTCCGGGAACCGCTCCGGGTCGACCACCAGCCGGGACAGCCGGTTCACGAACCGCCACGGGGTGACCGCCGACGCCCGCGCCGCCTCCTGCGCGAGCCGCGCGGTGTGCGCGTCCACGATGTGGTCCAGCTCCCGCTCCAGCGCGCGGTCGTCCAGGACGATCCCCGCGCGCACCTCGGAGGGTATGTCCCGTGCCGAATGCGGCACATGCAGGATCACCGGCGATGCCCCGGCCCCGGGGAGCAGCTCGAACGACGGCTCGGCAGAGGTCATGACGGCTGCTCCCGGTGCATTGTCAGTGGTGTCGTGCACCATCACAGCATGAACATCAGCGACCAGCGGGTGACCGCACGCCCGTTCCTCAAGGCGCTCTACGAGGACGACTACTACCCCGACCGCGTGGTGGACCGGGGCAAGGCGATCCTGCTGCGTCTGTGCGAGCGCATCGAGGCCGAGCGCCCCGCCGACCTGGCCGCGCTGTACCGGCTCACCCATGCTGCCACCGACGAATTCAACGCGCTCCAGGACGAGTTCTGGGCCGCCGGCAGCGAGATCGAGACCGTTGCCCGCGAGGAGATAGCCGAGGACTTCTGGTTCGTGGCCGAGGCCTACGGCTTCGCGGACGCGGACATGGAGGAACTGATCGCCACCCGGGACTGGTGAAGCCGATGACCGTCCACGAGCTCTCCCGTACCGACGCCCGCAGGATCGCCGTGCGCGCACAGTTGCTGGACGCCGCTCGCCCGCCGGGCGGGCTGCCGGCCGTCGTACGGCGGCTGACCCTGCTCCAGATCGACCCGACCGCAGCCGTCGCGCCCAACGCCGACCTCGTGGCGTGGAGCCGGCTCGGCTCCTCCGGGTACGCACCGGCCGACCTGACCGCCGCCCTGGCGGACCGGACCCTGCTGGAGCTGCGGGCGATGATCCGGCCCGCCGAGGATCTCGCGCTCTACCGCGCCGAGATGGCCCAGTGGCCGGAGCGGGGGACACCGACGTCCTGGCGCGAGTATCACGGCATGTGGGTGGCCGCCAACGACGCCTGCCGACGGGACATCCTGGACCGGCTCGCCGCCGCGGGGCCGCTGCCCTCCCGTGAGCTGCCCGACACCTGCGCGCTGCCGTGGCGGTCGAGCGGGTGGAGCAACAACCGCAATGTCACCAAGCTGCTGGAGCTCATGGTGCAGCGCGGTGAGGTCGCCGTGGCCGGACGCGGCGGCGGTGACCGGCTGTGGGACCTGGCCGAGCGCGTCTACCCCGACATGCCCGCGGTCCCCGTGACGGAGTCGCTGCGCATCCGGGACGAACGCCGGCTGCGGGCCCTGGGCATCGCCCGCGCGAGGGGCCCGGAGTGCCAGGTCGAGCCGGCGGACGTGGGAGAGGCCGGTGAACCGGCCGTCGTCGAGGGTGTGCGGGGCAGATGGCGCGTCGACCCGGCTCAGCTGGGGCAGCCCTTCACCGGGCGTGCCGCCCTCCTGTCACCCTTCGACCGGCTGATCCACGACCGCAGACGGACCACCGAACTCTTCGGCTTCGACTACCAGTTGGAGATGTACAAGCCGGCCGCCAAGCGCCGCTGGGGGTACTTCGCGCTGCCGATCCTGTACGGCGACCGTCTGGTGGGCAAGCTCGACGCCACCGCCGACCGAAAGGCCGGGGTGCTCAGGGTCGACGCGGTCCACGAGGACGAGGAGTTCGGCAAGGGCGTGCGAGCGGAGGTCGGCCGCGAGATCGAGGACCTGGCGCGCTGGCTGGAGCTGGAGCTCGTACGGCAGAAGTAGCCGCGCACACGGCTCCGCCCCGGCCGGGCGGTGCTCGGCCGGGGCGGTTCGCTCAGGCGGCCCTGTCGGGCGTCCGGCCCCCTTTCAGGGGCACCCGTGTCAGCTGAGGGACGCGAGCGACTCGTTCCAGGTGGCCGACGGGCGCATGACCGCGGCGGCCTTGGCCGGGTCGGGCTGGTAGTAGCCGCCGATCTCGGCCGGCTTGCCCTGGACGGCGTTCAGCTCGCCGACGATCTTCTGCTCGTTCGCCGCGAGCGTCTCCGCGAGCGGGGCGAAGGCCTTCGCCAGCTCCGCGTCGTCGGTCTGCTTGGCCAGCTCCTGCGCCCAGTACAGGGACAGATAGAAGTGGCTGCCGCGGTTGTCGATGCCGCCGACGCGACGGGTCGGGGACTTGTCCTCGTTGAGGAAGGTCGCCGTGGCGCGGTCCAGCGTGTCCGCGAGGACCTTGGCGCGGGTGTTGCCGGTGGCGGTCGCGTACTGCTCCAGGGACGGCACCAGCGCGAAGAACTCACCGAGGGAGTCCCAGCGCAGGTAGTTCTCCTTGACCAGCTGCTGGACGTGCTTCGGCGCGGAGCCGCCGGCGCCCGTCTCGAACAGGCCGCCGCCCGCCATCAGCGGGACGACCGACAGCATCTTGGCGCTGGTGCCCAGCTCCAGGATGGGGAAGAGGTCGGTGAGGTAGTCACGCAGCACGTTGCCGGTCACCGAGATGGTGTCCTCGCCGCGGCGGATGCGCTCCACCGACAGCTTGGTGGCCTCGACCGGGTTGAGGATCCGGATGTCCAGACCCTCGGTGTCGTGCTCCGGCAGGTACGCCTTGACCTTCGCGATCAGGTTGGCGTCGTGCGCGCGGGTCTCGTCCAGCCAGAACACGGCCGGGTTGCCGGTGGCGCGGGCGCGGGTGACGGCCAGCTTCACCCAGTCCCTGATCGGCGCGTCCTTGGTCTGGCAGGCGCGGAAGATGTCGCCCTGGGCGACCGGCTGCTCGATGACGACGTTCCCGGCCTGGTCGACCAGGCGGACCGTGCCGGCGGCCTTGATCTCGAAGGTCTTGTCGTGGGAGCCGTACTCCTCGGCCTTCTGCGCCATGAGGCCGACGTTCGGGACCGAGCCCATGGTCGACGGGTCGTAGGCGCCGTGGGCGCGGCAGTCGTCGAGCACCGCCTGGTAGACACCGGCGTAGGAGGAGTCCGGCAGCACCGCGAGGGTGTCGGCCTCCTGGCCGTCCGGGCCCCACATGTGGCCGGAGGTGCGGATCATGGCCGGCATCGAGGCGTCGACGATCACGTCGGACGGCACGTGCAGGTTGGTGATGCCCTTGTCGGAGTCGACCATGGCCAGCGCCGGGCCCTCGGCGAGCTCCGCGTCGAAGGACGCCTTGATCTCGGCGCCGTTCGGCAGCGCGTCCAGGCCCTTGAAGATGCCGCCCAGACCGTCGTTGGGGGACAGACCGGCGGCGGCGAGGGCGGCGCCGTACTGCTCGAAGGTCTTCGGGAAGAAGGCGCGCACCACGTGGCCGAAGATGATCGGGTCGGAGACCTTCATCATCGTGGCCTTCAGGTGCACGGAGAACAGCACGCCCTGGGCCTTGGCCTCGGCGACCTGGGCGGTGAGGAACTCGCGCAGCGCGGCGACACGCATCACGGAGGCGTCGACGACCTCACCGGCGAGGACCGGTACGGACTCGCGCAGCACGGTGGTGGCGCCGTCCTCGGCGACGTGCTCGATCTTCAGCGCGCCGGCCTCGGAGATCACGACGGACTTCTCGGTGGAGCGGAAGTCGTTCTGGCCCATGGTCGCCACGTTGGTCTTGGACTCGGCGCTCCAGGCGCCCATACGGTGCGGGTGGGTCTTGGCGTAGTTCTTGACCGAGGCCGGGGCGCGGCGGTCGGAGTTGCCCTCACGCAGGACCGGGTTCACGGCGGAACCCTTGATCTTGTCGTAGCGGGCCTGGATCTCCCGCTCCTCGTCGGTCTTCGGGTCGTCCGGGTAGTTCGGCAGCGCGTAGCCCTGGCTCTGGAGCTCGGCGACGGCGGCCTTGAGCTGCGGGATCGACGCCGAGATGTTCGGCAGCTTGATGATGTTGGCGGCGGGCGTCTTCGCGAGCTCACCGAGCTCGGCGAGGGCGTCCGGGATGCGCTGGTCCTCGGTCAGGTACTCCGGGAACACCGCGATGATGCGGCCGGCCAGCGAGATGTCACGCGTCTCCACGGCGACACCCGCCTGCGAGGCGTACGCCTGGACCACCGGCAGGAAGGAATACGTCGCCAGGGCCGGGGCCTCGTCAGTGTGCGTATAGATGATGGTCGAGTCAGTCACCGGGTGCTCCGCTCCACGTCTGCAACATTGCTCGACATCAAGATATCTCGTGACCGACCCGTACTCGACAGGGGTCCGCACACCGGTGCGGTATGTCTGCCGAGATCGCCGATCCACGCAAACGGATCCAGGCCCTCCGTGCAACCGGATCAGCTGGTCCCGCAGTCATGTAGGGAGATCAAGACCGATCCGGCGGCCGGCCCTGACCACCCGGTCGCCCCAGCGAAAGCGGACCATGAGATATCGCAGCAGAGTGACGGCCCCCGCGGCCGCCCTGATCGGCACGGCGGCGGCGCTGGCCGCCATCCCCTCCGCCCACGCGGCACCGACGCGCACGGGGACGTCGGCCTCCAAGAACCCCGGCACCCCGGGCCCCGAGACCCTCGGCGACACCGTCTACCCCGCCCTCGGCAATGACGGCTACCGCGTCTTGGCCTACCACCTCGACTTCTCCTACGACGCCACGACGCGGCTGGTCGACGCCACCGCGATCCTGAAGATCCGCACCACCCAGGCACTGTCCCGCTTCTCCCTCGACTCCCTCGGCCTGGACATCCGCTCCGTCCGGGTAGGCGGCCGCACGGCGACGTTCGAGCAGGTGGACGAGAAGCTGCGCGTCACGCCCGCCCGGACGCTGCCGAACAAGTCCTGGGTGACCGTGTGCGTCGAGTACTCGGCAGACCCGCGCCGTATCCCGCAGCCGCACACCGGCTGGGTCGACACGCTGGACGGGTTCGCGGTCTGCTGCCAGCCGAACTTGGCCCACACCGTCTTCCCGTGCAACGACCACCCCTCCGACAAGGCCGACTTCACGTTCCGCATAACCGTCCCCGGCGGCCTGCGCGGCGTGGCCACCGGCCTGCTCGTCCGCACCGAGACCCTTTCCGGTGGCCGTACCGCCTACACGTACCGCTCCCGCGAGCCCATGGCCACCGAGCTGGTGCAGATCACGGTCGGCGACTACGTGATCAAGGACCGGCAGGGCCCGCACGGTCTCCCGCTGCGCGACGTCGTCCCGGTCGCGCGCGCCGAGGCCCTGGAGCCGGCGCTCGCGCTGACGCCGAACCTGGTCGAGTGGCTGGAGGCGCGGCTCGGGGCCTACCCCTTCGAGACGTACGGCCTGCTGCCCTGCAACTCCGACGCCCCGAACGCCTTCGACTTCACCGGCCTGGAGTCCCAGACCCTGACCATCTACAAGCCGAACTATCTGCTCCAGCCGGAGCCGAAGATCGGCTCGCACATGATGCACGAGCTGGTCCACTCCTACTTCGGCAACAGCGTCAGCCCCGCCTCCTGGGCCGACCTGTGGATCAACGAGGGCCACGCCGACTTCTACGGGCTGCTCTACCGCTACGAGCGCGGCTGGACGGACTCCCTGGGCCTGACCACCCTGGAAGCCCGGATGAAGCACACCTACGCGCAGGGCGACCAGTGGCGGCGCGACTCCGGGCCGGTCGCCGCGCCCAACGCGGCCAACCTGTTCGACAGCCAGCGCTACCTCGGCGGTGTGCTGGTCCTGTACGCGCTGCGCAACCTCGTCGGCGAGGGCGCCTTCAACGCGCTGGAGCGCGCCTTCCTCGACCGGTACCGCAACTCCTCGGCGTCGACGGCCGACTACATCGCCGTCGCCTCGGAGGTCTCCGGTCAGGATCTGTCCGGATTCCTCCAGGACTGGCTGTACGGCACGAAGACCCCGCGGATGCCGGGGCACCCGGACTGGACGGTCACGCCGGTGAACCCGGCGCTCACCGCGCCGCACAGCCGTAAGCGCAGCCGCTCCCACGACAACTCGGCCACCCTGTAGCAACGTCCGGGCAGGTCAGTCGAGGCGGACGGGGATCACCTCGTCCGCCTCTCCGGGGATGCGCTGCTGCGGGATCGACACCGTCCCCTGCTGGATCGCCACCGTACGGGTGGGCGCCGGGATGCTGATGCCCTCCGCGCGGTAGCGCCTGTGCAGGCGCTTGATGAACTCGTGCTTGATCCGGTACTGGTCGCTGAACTCGCCGACGCCCAGGATGACGGTGAAGCCGATGCGGGAGTCGCCGAAGGTGTGGAAGCGGATGATCGGTTCGTGGTCCGGGAGGGCGCCCTCGACCTCGGTCATCACCTCGGCGATGACCTCGTTGGTCACCCGCTCGACGTGGTCGAGGTCACTGTCGTAGGCGACGCCGACCTGGAGGAGGATCGTCAACTCCTGCTCGGGACGCATGAAGTTGGTCATGTTCGTCTTCGCGAGCTCCCCGTTGGGGATGACGATCAGGTTGTTGGAGAGCGCGCGCACGGTCGTCTGGCGCCAGTTGATGTCCTCGACGTAGCCTTCCTCGCCGCTGCTCAGCCGGATGTAGTCGCCGGGCTGGACGGTCTTGGAGGCGAGGATGTGGATGCCCGCGAAGAGGTTGGCGAGAGTGTCCTGAAGCGCGAGTGCGACCGCCAGACCGCCGACACCCAGGGCGGTGAGCAGGGGCGCTATGGAGATGCCCAGCGTCTGCAGCACCACCAGGAAACCGATGGCCAGGACCAGGATCCGGGTGATGTTGACGAAGATGGTGGCGGAGCCGGCGACGCCGGGGCGGGCCTGGGTGACCGACCGCATCACCCCGGCGATACCGCGGGCCGCCGCCAGCGTCACGACGAAGATGAGCAGCACGGTCAGGGTCTGATTGACGTTGTGCTGGACCGTCCTGGTCAGCGGCAGCGCCGCGCCCGCGGAGGCCGCGCCGCCGAGGAAGGCCGCCCACGGCACCACGCTCCGCAGCGTGTCCACGATGAGGTCGTCACCGCTCCAGCGGGTACGGTCCGCGTGCTTGCCCAGCCAGCGCAGCAGCATCCGCAGCAGGAAGGCCGCGAGCAGCCCCGCCGCCAGCGCGATCCCGGCGATGACCAGGTCGTCCACGGTGAGCGCCCGGTTCACCGGTCACCTCCGGGAAGAAGAGCTGCGGCGAATCCCTTCGCCGACGGCCGGATGTGAAGTCTCGTCACGTTGTCACCTGCTCGATTTCCGCGATGTGCCGTCGCGTCGGTCACCCCGTCCCCCGTGACCGCGCGAGGGCTCATCCTGCCGTATCGGGTACACGTGTTCGTGCCGGGACCGTCTGGGGGACGGCATCATCGGTCGCTTTCGGGCATTCTCCCGTGGACTCACGCTGCCTTGGGAGGCCGAACGACCGCGGTCCGGGGCGCGCTTGATGCGTGCGCGCCCCGTGAGGGTCGCCCGCCCGCGCGCACCCCGGCGGACGACGAGGGCGGTGCTTCAGAGCTCCGTGAACGATCCGTGCCGCCCGGCGCCGGACGCGAAGCGGGCCGCGCCCTCCATGCTCTGCGCCAGCACACCCATGCCGTACCGGAGTTCACCGCGCATCGCGGCCGGCTCGTCCTGCCCGTCCTGGTCGAGCACCGAGGCCCGGTCGGCGCGCAGACACGCCTGAGGGAACCGCGCGATCGTCGCGGCCAGTTCCTCCGCCTCGGCGCGGGCACGGCCGCTCGGCACGACGCGGTTGGCGAGCCCGATGTCGTAGGCCTCACACGCCGGCACAGGCCGTCCGGTGAGGATCATGTCCATCGCACGGCTGGTGCCGATCAGCCGGGGCAGCCGTACCGTTCCGCCGTCGATCAGCGGCACGCCCCAGCGGCGGCAGAACACGCCGAAGACGGCGTCCTCCTCCGCCACCCTCAGATCGCACCACAACGCCAGCTCCAGGCCCCCCGCCACGGCATGTCCGGCCACGGCGGCGATCACCGGCTTGGACAGCCGCAGCCGGGTCGGCCCCATCGGCCCGTCGCCCTCCTCGGCGACCCGGTTGCCCCGCTCGGTGCCGAGCGCCTTGAGATCGGCGCCCGCGCAGAACGTGCCGCCCGCACCCCACAGCACCGCCACCCTCGCCCCGTCGTCCGCGTCGAACTCCCGGAAGGCGTCCGCGAGCTCGGCGGCGGTCGGGCCGTCGACCGCGTTGCGGACCTCCGGGCGGGAGAGGACGACGGTGGTGACGTGTCCCTGGCGCTCGACGCGCACCGGCATGGCGGGGTCCTTCCGTGGGTCGGACCCCGTACGTTACTGAGCGGTCACATGACCTTCCACCGGAACCGTGCGGTCAGATGACCTTCAAGCGCACCAGCGCACCCAACGTCAGCGCCCCCGGCAGCAGTGGCAGCCACACCGTGATGATCCGGTACGCCAGCACCACCGCCGTGGCCACCGCCACCGGACCGCCCGCCGCCACCAGCGCCACTATCAGCGCCGCCTCCACCGAGCCGAGCCCGCCGGGCGTCGGCACGAGGGCGACGGCGACGGTCGCCGCCAGATACGCGAGGGCCATGTGGGCCGGCGGCACATCCAGCCCCAGGGCGAGCCCGACCAGGACAAGACCGGCCGCCTGAAGCGCGGGAAAGGCCAGCGAACCGCCCCACAGTGCCAGCGCCCGGGACGGCCGGGTGTGCACCGAGCGCGCCTCGCCCAGCGCGGAACGCAGGAACGACAGCACGGCGATGCGCAGCCGGTGTACGAGGGCGAAGACGGCCACGACCACGACGACCGCCGCGCCGATGACCATCAGCAGCGGGCCCCACGCCCCCTCCGGAAGGAGCGGGCCGATCCGCAGCGCGTGCGGGAAGGCGATGAGCAGCGCGGCCAGCAGTCCGACGCGGGCCACGCTCTCCGCGAGCAGATACAGCGCCAGCGCGGCCGAGGAGCGGGCCAGCGGCAGCCCGCACACCGTCATGAAGCGCAGGTTGACCGCGCTCGCACCGAGCCCCGTGGGCAGCAGATGGTTGGCCGAGCCCGCGGCGAACTGGGTGACGAGCAGCCGCACCTTGGGCAGCCGGTCGACCACGGCACCCTGCCGGGTCACGGCTGCCGCCACCCACGTCAGACAGGTGGCACCGGTCGCGGCGAGCAGCCAGGGCCACTTGGCCGTCGCCAGATGGCCGATGCCCTCGGCGAGCACGGCCCGGTGCTGCACCGCGACCAGGATGACGAGGGCGAGCGGGAGCAGGACCAGTATCTGGCGGATCGGGAGGCGCCGGAGCAGGCGTCCCGCGTGGAGTCGTACGGCGGTCACATCGGGAGAGGTTTTCCGTGTCGCGACAACGGCGGGTTGCGGTAGCGGAGACGGCGCCTTACGGACCGGCTGCGGACGGACACCGATCTTCGCGAAGCTGCCGATATTGACCTCAACATTGCTTGAGGGTCTACGTTGCCTTCCATGAGCATGGAGACCACAGCCTGGATGCAGCTGCACAGTGTCATGAACGCCGAGCGGGAGCGCCGCCCGTTCGCCCGCGTCACGCTGCGCCGCATCGGCGCGTTCGCCCGCCCGCACCGCCGCGGGATCGCGCTCTTCGTCGTGCTCGGGGTGGTGACCGCACTGCTCGCCGTGGCGACCCCCGTACTGGCCGGCCGCGTCGTCGACGCGATCGTGACGGGCGGCGACGAGGGCACCGTCGTCCGCCTGGCCCTGCTGATCGCCCTGATCGCGGTCGCGGAGGCGGCGCTCGGGATCCTCGCTCGGCGCCTGTCGGCGACGCTCGGCGAGGGCCTCATCCTCGATCTGCGGACGGCTGTGTTCGATCATGTGCAGCGCATGCCGGTCGCGTTCTTCACACGTACTCGTACGGGGGCGCTGGTCTCCCGTCTCAACAACGACGTGATCGGCGCCCAGCGCGCGTTCAGCAACACGCTGTCCGGAGTGGTCAGCAACCTCGTCACCCTGCTGCTCACCCTCGCCGTCATGCTCACCCTGTCCTGGCAGATCACCCTGCTCGCCCTAGTCCTGCTCCCGGTGTTCGTGATTCCCGCCCGGCGCATGGGGCACCGCATGGCGGGCATGCAGCGGGAGGCCGCCACACTCAACGCCGCGATGGGGACCCGCATGACCGAGCGCTTCTCGGCCCCCGGCGCCACCCTGGTCAAGCTCTTCGGGCGCCCGCAGGAGGAGTCGGAGGAGTTCGCGGCCCGGGCGCGCCGGGTCGCTGAGATCGGCGTACGGACCGCCACCGCCCAGTCGGTGTTCATCACCGCCCTCACCCTGGTGTCCGCCCTGGCCCTCGCCCTGGTCTACGGCCTCGGCGGCTGGTTCGCCCTGCGCGGCACCCTGGAGCCGGGCGCCGTCGTCTCGCTGGCGCTGCTGCTGACCCGTATGTACGCGCCGCTCACCGCGCTCGCCGGCGCCCGGGTCGAGGTGATGAGCGCCCTCGTCAGCTTCGAGCGGGTCTTCGAGGTGCTCGACCTCAAGCCGCTGATCGAGGAGAAGCCGGACGCGAAGCAGGTCCCCGAGGCGGCGGTGTCGGTGGAGTTCGAGAACGTCCGCTTCGGCTACCCGTCGGCCGACAAGGTCTCCCTGGCCTCCCTGGAGGAGGTGGCGTCCCTCGACACACGGGGTGGCGCCGAGGTGCTGCACGGCATCTCCTTCCGCGCCGAACCCGGGCAGACCGTCGCCCTGGTCGGCTCGTCCGGCGCCGGCAAGTCCACCGTCGCGCAGCTGCTGCCGCGGCTGTACGACGTCGACGAGGGCGCCGTACGCGTGGGCGGCGTCGATGTCCGCGACCTGAGCGCCGAGTCCCTGCGCGCCACCCTCGGCATGGTCACCCAGGACGGCCACCTCTTCCACGACACCGTCCGCGCCAACCTGCTGCTCGCCCGCCCCACGGCCACCGACGCCGAACTCTGGGACGCCCTGCGCCGCTCCCGCCTCGACGAACTCGTACGGTCACTGCCCGACGGCCTCGACACGGTCGTGGGCGAGCGCGGCTACCGGCTCTCCGGTGGCGAGCGCCAGCGGATGACCATCGCCCGGCTGCTGCTGGCCCGCCAGCGCGTCGTCATCCTCGACGAGGCCACCGCCCACCTCGACAACACCTCCGAGGCCGCCGTGCAGGAGGCGCTCACCGAGGCGCTGGAGGGCAGGACCGCGATCGTGATCGCCCATCGCCTGTCGACCGTGCGGGCGGCCGACCTGATCCTGGTGGTCGAGGCCGGCCTGATCGCCGAACGCGGCACGCACGAGGAACTGCTGGCGGCCGGAGGCCGCTACGCCGAGCTGTACCGGACGCAGTTCGAGGAGGGGCACGGGGAGATGACGGAGGTGGAGGCGGCGGCGTAGCGTCCGACGGGGTGGGGAGGGGGCGGGATTCGGCCAAGGTCGGCGAGCGCACCCATCAGGAACACACAAACATCGACAGCATCATTGCTTCCCCTGTGTTCAGAACCTAGTGTGCGTTCGGTTTCCCAACAGCACCGCACATGATCTGACGCTCCCTCAAGCCGTGCAGCGCCGCCCGCCGCACCGTCGTCCCGAGGAAGGCCACCGTCGATGCCGCTCTCTCCCGCGTCCCCCGCCGGCCCGTCCCGCCTGCCGGGCGTGCCGGTCAGCCGCCGCCGTCTGCTGGAGGGAGGAGCAGCCCTGCTCGGGGCGCTCGCCGTCTCCGGATCGTCCGCCACGGTGCACGCGGCCGACGGGACCGGGCCGGCGGCCGGCACCCCGGAGTGGAACGGCCACATCGACGTCTTCCGGATCGGCACCCAGCCGCCGCACACCACGCTCATGCCGTACGCGGACGTCGGACAGGCGCTGAACGGCGACCGCACCCGCTCGCCGTACCGGCTCAGCCTCGACGGCAAGTGGAGGTTCGCCCACGCCGACCGGCCCGACGACCGGGACGCCGACTTCCACCGCACCGACCTCGACGACAGCGGCTGGGACACCATCCCGGTCCCCTCCGTCTGGCAGATGCACGGCTACGACCGCCCGATCTTCGTCAACATCACCTACCCCTGGTGGGGCCCGAACGGTCTCGGCGAGGACGCCCAGCCCCCGTCCGCGCCGACCCGCTTCAACCCGGTGGGGCAGTACCGGCGCACCTTCACCGTGCCGCGCGGCTGGGCGGGGCGCCGGACCTTCCTGCACTTCGAGGGCGTCAAGTCCGCGCACTACGTGTGGATCAACGGGGAGTTGGTGGGGTACGCCGAGGACTCGTTCACCCCCGCCGAGTACGACATCACCGCGCACCTGAAGCCCGGGACCAACCAGATCGCCGTCGAGGTGTACCGCTTCTCCGACGGGGACTGGCTGGAGGACCAGGACATGATCCGGCTGAGCGGCATCTTCCGCTCGGTCTACCTCTACTCCACGCCCGACGTACGCCTGCGCGACTTCAAGCTGGACACCCCGCTCAGCGACGACTACAGGGCGGCCGAGCTGTCCGTCACCGCGAGCGTGCGCTCGTACGGTGATCGCAGCGAGGGCGGCTACTCCGTCGAGACCCAGCTGTACGACTCCCGCGGCCACGCCGTCTGGCCCAGACCGCTCCAGCAGGCCGTCGACCTCGCCTCCGCCCCCGCCGGTGAGGACGTGACCGTCCGGGCGAGCAGAGCCGTACCCGAGCCCCGGCTGTGGTCCGCCGAGCACCCGAACCTCTACACCGCCGTGCTGCGGCTGCGGGACCCGGCCGGAAAGGTGATCGAGACCCTCTCGCACCGCGTGGGCCTGCGCGAGTTCGCCCTCAAGGACGGCCTGATGCGGATCAACGGCAAGCCCGTCTCCTTCCGTGGCGCGAACCGGCACGAGATGCATCCCGACAGCGGCATGGCTCTCACCCGCGAGCACATGGTCAAGGACATCGAGATCATCAAGCGGATGAACATGAACTCCGTCCGCACCTCGCACTACCCCAACAACCCGCTGTGGTACGAGCTCGCGGACGAGTACGGCCTCTACCTCGTCGACGAGACCAACCTGGAGACCCACGGCATCCGCGGCGAATACCCGGGCAACCACGCCGACTGGACCAAGGCGTGCGTGGCCCGCGCCCAGAGCATGGTCCACCGCGACAAGAACCACGCCTCGGTGGTCATCTGGTCGCTGGGCAACGAGGCGGGCGGCGGCAGCACGTTCGTCGCCATGCACGACTGGATCAAGTCGTACGACCCGACGCGCGTCGTCCAGTACGAGGGCGACGACCGGCCGACGATCAGCGACATCCGTTCAGAGATGTACGACAGCCCCGCACGTGTCGAGCAGCGCGCGAAGGACACCGCCGACACCCGGCCGTACGTCATGATCGAGTACGCGCACGCGATGGGGAACTCGAACGGCAACTTCAAGGAGTACTGGGACATCGTCCGCCGCTACGACGTCCTCCAGGGCGGCTGGATCTGGGACTTCGTCGACCAGTCGCTGACCTGGCCGGTGCCCACCCGCAAGATCCTCACCGAGTCCGGGCCGGGCAGGCTGCGCGGCGAGATCCTCACCGCGAGCGGCACCTTCGACCGTGCCAAGGGCGTCTCGGGCGCCACCGTCTTCGCCCGCGACGAGCGCCTCGACCTCACCGGCTCGCTCACCCTGGAGGCCTGGGTCACCCCGCACCACACCGGCTACCACCAGCCGATCCTCGCCAAGGGCGACACCCAGTACGCCCTGAAGCAGTCCGACGACACCCTTGAGTTCTTCATCTACGGCGGTGGCCAGTGGATCACCGTCAACTGGGCCCTCCCGGACGACTGGACCGGCAGTGAGCACCACATCGCCGGTGTCTTCGACGCGGACGCGGGCACGCTGACCCTCCACGTCGACGGCGAGGTGAGGGCCACCAGGACCACCACACGCAGACCCGCCACCAGCACGGCACCCCTCGCGCTCGGCACCGACGTGGACAACCCCACCCGGGAGTTCAGCGGCACCATCCGCCGGGCGCGCGTCCACGCCCGTGCGCTGAGCACCGCCGAACTCGGCTCCGACGGCCGCGGTCCCGGCGACGACGGCGTACGGTTCTGGTTCGACGCGGCCACCGTCGACCTCACCGAGAAGCGCCCCCGCCAGAAGACCTTCTTCCCGTACGGCGGCGACTGGGGCGACAACCCCAACGACGGCACCTCCAACGCCGACGGCATCGTCACCGCCGACCGCCGCCACACCGGCAAGGCGGCCGAGATCAAGCGGATCTACCAGGCGGTGGGCGTCTCCCCGGCGTCGGGTACCGCACTGACCCCCGGATCGGCGATCACCCTCACCAACGAGTACCTGTTCACCAACCTCCGTGAGTTCGACGGCCGCTGGGAACTGGTCGCCGACGGTGTGGTCGTGCGCCGCGGGAAGCTGAGCCGCGCCCAGCTGGACGTCCCGCCGCTGAGCAGCAAGGACATCACGGTGCCTGTCCGGCTGCCGGACGACCCGGCCGCCGGAACCGAGTACTTCCTCCAACTCTCCTTCACCACCAGGGAATCCACCCCCTGGGCGAAGGCCGGCTTCGAGGTGGCCAGGCAGCAACTGCCCCTCGACGCCGACGTCCCGGCCGTGACACCCGCACCGCTGGCGAGCGTGCCGGCGCTGACGTACGAGGACGACGACAAGGCCGTCACGGTCAAGGGCCAGGGCTTCTCCGCCACCGTCGACAAGGGCACCGGGGTCATCACGTCGTACGAGGCCCACGGCACCCGGCTCATCGACTCCGGCCCGGTGCCGAACTTCTGGCGGGCGCCCACCGAGAACGACCGCGGCAACGGCCAGCACACCCGCAACCAGACCTGGCGTGACGCGGGCACGAACCGCAAGGTGACGGACGTGACGGTGCGCGCCCTGCGCGACAAGGCGGTGGAGATCAAGGTCGGCGGCACGCTCCCGACGAGCGTCGAGTCGACGTACACCACCACCTACACGGTGTTCGGCAACGGTGAGATCAAGGTCGACAACACCCTGCACCCCGGCGCCGCGTCCCTGCCGTACATCCCGGAGGTCGGCACGCTGCTGTGCCTGCCCGGACGTTTCGACCGGCTGCGCTACTACGGCCGCGGGCCCGAGGAGAACTACGCCGACCGCCACGACGGCACCGACCTGGGCGTGTACTCCGGAACCGTCTCCGGGCAGTGGACCCCGTACATCCGCCCGCAGGAGAACGGCAACAAGACCGACCTCCGCTGGATCGCCCTGACCGACGCCGACGGCACCGGCCTCCTCGTCTCCGGCGAGCCCCTGCTGGAGGTCAACGCCTCGCACTTCACCCCGGAGGACCTGTCGTCCGGCGTGCGCCACGAGTACCAGCTGACCCCGCGCGAGGAGGTGGTCCTGCGGGTGAACCACCGGCAGATGGGCCTGGGCGGCGACAACAGCTGGGGCGCCCATACCCACGACCAGTACAAGCTCTTCGCGAGCCGCGACTACTCCTACACCTACCGGCTGCGCCCGCTGACCGACACGGACGAGCCGACCGCCGCGTCGCGCCAGCCGACGGCGGTGGAGTGATCCGAACGTGACCGGGGTCTCGGTGCGTGCCGGGACCCCGCTGCGTACGCTGGACGCGCCCGTGCACACAGAGCCCTTGACCTGGAGAACAGGCAGGGAGCCGACCACTCGGAGCGCTCAATGCTGCGCACTATGTTCAAGTCCAAGATCCACCGCGCCACCGTCACCCAGGCCGACCTGCACTACGTGGGATCGGTGACCATCGACGCGGACCTGCTGGACGCCGCCGACCTGCTGCCCGGCGAGCTCGTCCATATCGTCGACGTCACCAACGGCGCCCGTCTGGAGACCTACGTCATCGAGGGCGAGCGCGGGTCGGGGGTCGTCGGGATCAACGGGGCCGCCGCGCATCTCGTCCACCCCGGCGACCTCGTGATCATCATCAGCTACGCTCAGATGACCGACGCCGAGGCGCGGGAGTTCGAGCCGCGGGTCGTGCACGTGGACGGCGCCAACCGGATCGTGGCCCTGGGCGCCGACCCGTCCGCGCCGGTGCCGGGTTCGGACCAGGAGCGCAGCCCACAGGCCGTGCCGGTGGCCTGATCGCCGCGCTCGACTCCAGACGCAAGACGGACCAGGGAGCGTGTCATGAGCGACATCGAGATCCGCGACGACCGGGCCGCGGGCCGCCTGGAGGCCTTCCAGGGCGACGAAGTCATCGGCCACATCGAGTACTTCGTCCTCGAATCCCCGGCGCGCGCCCTCGTCCCGGTCCACACCATCGTGGAGCCGGCCCATGAGGGGAAGGGCATCGCCGGTTCGCTGACCCGTGAGCTGTACGGCATGGCGGCGCGTGCGGGAGTCGTCGTGGCGCCGCTGTGCCCGTACGTCGTGAAGTGGGCCGAACGCCACCCGGACGAGGCCCCGGCCGCCGACCCGGAGCTGCTGGAAGCGGCGAAGGACTGGCTGCGGGAGCACCCCGACCGGTTCTGACGGAGGGCGATTCCCGCGAGGGCGGTTCCGGCGAGGTCGCGGCTCGGCCAGGGCCGCCTCCGACAGGCCCACTTGGGCGCCCGCATTGACGCGGGTGAGTGACTGGTGGCGCGGCCATCGGGTACGCGGGGGAGTAGTCCAGAGCCGATGCCACGGACTGGCTGGAGGACACCATGACCAACCCGTATCCGGATCCGGTCCATCCGGGACCGACGCCGAGCCCGGAGCCGCCGCCCCCGGAGCCCCCGCACCCCGAGCCACACCCGGTCCCGCCCCCGGAGCCCACGCCGGCTCCCGAACCGCCCGCACCGGGACCGCCCGCACCCGGACCGCCCCCGACCCCGGGACCTCCGCCGGGCCCGGCACCGACCCCGCCGGCACCCCCGAGCCCGCCCTCGCCCCCCGGGCCCCCACCGTCACCGATCCCGCCGGGACCGGAGCCGGTGCCGAACCCCGAGCCCGGGCCGCCGCTCACCTGAGGGTCATGTGTACCCCGTGCCCGGATCGGCGACCGGGCACGGGGCGGTCACACATGACGGACCGGACCGGTCCTAGGCGGACACCTCCGAACGGTCCCCGCCCCACAGCGTGTGGAAGGAACCCTCCTGGTCGACACGCCGGTACGTGTGCGCACCGAAGAAGTCCCGCTGCCCCTGCGTGAGCGCCGCGGGCAGCCGCTCGGCGCGCAGGGCGTCGTAGTACGCGAGGGCCGCGGCGAAGCCCGGCGTGGGCACGCCCTGCCGGGTCGCGGCGACCAGTACCTCACGCCAGTCGTCCTGCGCGGCGGCGATCTCCTGCGCGAACGTCTCGTCCGACAGCAGGCTCGGCAGGTCGGCGCGGGCGTCGTAGGCGGCGCGGATGCGGTCCAGGAACGCCGCGCGGATGATGCAGCCGCCACGCCAGATGGCCGAGACCGCGCCCAGGTCGATGTCCCAGTCGTACTCGGCGCGCGCGGCGTCGATCTCGTGGAAACCCTGCGTGTACGACACGATCTTCGACGCGTACAGCGCCTGCTCCACCCGGTCGGCGAAGGCCGCGGCCTCGGATTCGCTCAGCGGCGACGCCTTCGGGCCGGCCAGCCCGCGCGAGGCCTCACGCAGCGCCGCGTGCCCGGAGAGGGAGCGGGCGAAGACCGCCTCCGCGATGCCGGAGACCGGTACGCCCAGGTCCAGCGCGATCTGGACCGTCCAGCGGCCCGTGCCCTTCTGCTCCGCCTGGTCGACCACCACGTCCACGAACGGCTTGCCCGTCCCGGTGTCCACGTGGGACAGCACCTCGGCGGTGATCTCGATCAGGTAGGAGTCCAGTCGGCCCTGGTTCCAGGTCCGGAAGATCTCCGCGATCTGCGCGGGCTCGTAACCGGCGACGTCCCGCAGCAGCTGGTACGCCTCGCCGATGAGCTGCATGTCGGCGTACTCGATGCCGTTGTGCACCATCTTCACGAAGTGCCCGGCGCCGTCCGGACCCACATGCGTCACACAGGGCGCCCCGTCCTTCGCCTTCGCGGAGATCTTCTCCAGCATCGGGCCCAGCGAGTCGTACGACTCCTTCGGGCCGCCCGGCATGATGCTCGGCCCGTGCAGCGCGCCCTCCTCGCCGCCCGAGACGCCCATGCCGACGAAGTGGATGCCCTGCTCACGCAGGTCACGCTCGCGGCGCCGGGTGTCGGCGAAGTGCGCGTTGCCACCGTCGATGATCATGTCGCCGGGCTCAAGGAGCGGCGCGAACTCCTGGATCACCGCGTCCGTCGGCTCACCGGCCTTCACCATGATCACCAGCCGCCGCGGCCGCTCCAGCGCCGCGACGAACTCCTTGGCGGTCTCGGCCGCGATGAAGTCGCCCTCGCTCCCGAACTCCTCCACCAGCGCCCGCGTACGCGCCGACGTCCGGTTGTGCACCGCGACCGTATAGCCGTTGCGGGCGAAGTTCCGGGCGAGGTTGCGGCCCATGACCGCCAGACCCGTGACGCCGATCTGCGCCGAAGTGCTCATGCGTTGGCTCCTAAGTGACCTCGATATATAAGCGGTGCCGGTCATGCCCGCCAGTACTGCCCGCCAGTATTGCCCCTCGTCCATCCTGACGTGCCGGTACTCCGAGCGCACATCCGGGTGGCGCGATGTCGCAGGCACATACGCACGAAACGCCCCGGCGCACTCAGTCGTCACGGGTGTCGGACAACGTGCGCCCCATCCACGCCACTTGGCGTGAAGGAGCGGCTGATTTGCTGTCTTGTCATGGCCTGTTAGCAGCGCTTACTTTTGCCCCTCCTGACGCATGTCAATGGGGGGCTCCTTCATGGCCGTACGCGGCCGGCATCGCCGGTACCAGCCGAACAGGATCAACCGCGCCTCACTCACCGTCACCGCGGGCGGCGCCGGGATGGCGCTCCCCCTCATCGGCACCGGTGTCGCGCACGCGGCCGACGTGGACACCTGGAACAAGGTCGCCGCGTGCGAGTCGACCAGCAGGTGGCACGTCAACACCGGCAACGGCTTCTACGGCGGACTGCAGTTCGCCCAGTCCACGTGGGAGGCGTACGGCGGCGCCCGGTACGCGGGGCGCGCGGATCTGGCCACCAAGGACCAGCAGATCGCCGTCGCGGAGAAGGTGCTGGACGGGCAGGGGCCCGGCGCCTGGCCGGTGTGCTCGGTGCGGGCCGGGCTGACCCGGGGCGGGGAGACCCCCGACATCCAGCCGGCCGGCACCACGACGAAGACCCCGAAGAAGACCTCCAAGACCTCCGTCCAGGACGTCCAGCCGCAGACCACGCCCCAGTCGAGGGCGGGCACCGCCGAGATGTACACCGTGGTCCACGGCGACACCCTCTCGGAGATCGCCGAGTCGCAGGAGGTCAAGGGCGGTTGGCGGGGCCTTTACGCCGCGAACCGCAAGGCCGTCGGGGCGGACCCCGACCTGATCCTGCCGGGACAGCGGCTCGCCCTGCGCGGCAAGGCCGCCACGACGACCGAGCCGGCGGCGATTCCCGAAACCACCCGCAAAACCACCCCCAGGACCACCCCCAGGTCCACCCCGAAGACCACGCCCAGGACCGTCCCCGAGAAGTCTTCTTCCGAGCGGCATGAGCAGGCGACGAGCAGTCGCTCGCTGGTCGCCCCGGTGAGCGCCGCCACCGGCACGCCGTACCGCAAGGCGGGTGCCTCCTGGTCGAAGGGCTACCACACCGGTGTCGACTTCGCCGTGCCGACCGGCACCTCCGTGCGGTCCGTCGGGGCCGGGCAGGTGGTGAGCGCCGGGTGGGAGGGCTCCTTCGGCTACCAGGTGGTGGTCCGGCACGCCGACGGCCGCTACAGCCAGTACGCCCATCTCTCGGCGATCGCCGTGAAGGACGGGCAGTCGCTGGGCGCCGGGCAGCGCATCGGCCGCTCCGGGTCCACGGGCAACAGCACGGGCCCGCATCTGCACTTCGAGGTGCGGACGGGGCCCGGTTTCGGTTCCGACATCGATCCGGTGGCCTACCTCCGGGCCGGCGGCGTCAGGATTTGACGCGCATCCGATGCCGGTCGAGGACCGGCGTCGGGACGTACGGACCGCCGTAGAAGGGGCCGTAGAGGTTGGGGGATCCGTGGTCGGGATGCGACGGCTCCGTTTCCTCGTACGGCCCCTGCGCGACCTGGGCCGGTATGAGCACGCCGTCGATCCCGTCGATCCCGTCGATCCCGTCGATCCCGTCGATCCCGTCGGGCACGAGGATTGCCTCTGCCGGCACCGCGTCCAGGTCGGTCTCGGCCAGTGCCGGCTCGGTGACCCGAACCTCGGCCTCCGTTTCCGTACGCGCGATCCGCTCCGTCGTCAGCAGGATCAGGCCGCCCGCCGCCACCACACCGCAGCCCAGGGCGAGGACGGTGCCGGTCGTGCCGTAGCGGAAGGTTTCGCCGAACAGCGTTATGCCGACCGCGGCCGCCACCACCGGGTTCACGACCGTCAGCGTTGCCAGCGGCGCCGCGAGTCCCGCGCCCCGGTAGGCGGCCTGGGACAGCAGCAGACCGGCGGTGGCGAAGACGCCGATCGTGGCCAGGGACGGCAGGTCGGCCACTGACACCCCGCCGTTCCAGTCCACGGCGACGATCTTCGTGAACACCGAGGACATGCCGAAGGCTATGCCGGACGCGGTCGCGAGCAGCATGCTGCGCACCGCCGGATGCCGGTGGGCCGCGCGGCCCGCGATCATCAGCGTCACGACGATGCCGCCGGTCACCAGGGCCACGGCCGCCCGCTCGGCCGTCTCGAGCGACTGCGACTCCGAGGTGCCGACCAGGGACAGCAGTCCGGCGAGGCCCACGGTCGCCATGATCGCGCCGCGCCAGGCCGTCGAACCGGCCCTGCGGCCCACGAACAGCGCCGCCATCGGCAGCGCGAACACGATCGTCAGCGCGCCCAGCGGCTGCACCAGACTCAGCGGACCGAAAGTCAGCGCCACCACGTGCAGCAGCCCACCGAGCCCGTTCAGCGCGACCGCCGCCCACCAGCCCGGCCGACGCATCGGCGCGAACTGCTGACCCGGGGACGACACCGCGATACGCTCCTGCACGATCGCTCCGCCCGCGTAGGCCACCGCGGAGACGAGCGACAGAAGCACGGACAACGCGAGGGCACTCATGAGCTGCTCCTCTGCGTGAAGCGGGGGCGGGGCCCCCGGCGCGGCGAACGGTCGGCTTTCATAAGCAACACGATGCCTCGAAAAGCTCTTCCCGTCGTCGTACCAGAGCACGCACTGTGTCGTACTGCCGATGGAGTACTACGACGGCCAAGTCATCCCCAAGGCGGGTGACCCCTGACGGAGACCCCCAGGTGAAGACCCCCAGAGGCCCTGGTACTACTGCTCTTCGTGGACCTCGACCCCGAACTCGCCGCGCTCCGGCCGCTCGGCGGCTTCTTCGTACTACGCACGGCGGGGGAAGTTCTTCGGCCATTCACGACCCTCGCGGAGGCGTACGCGGAGCCGGTGTCGGCGGTGCACGGCGATCCTCTGACCTCCCGGGTCCGTAAGGTCGCGGATACCCTGTGCGCCCCCGAGTCGCGGATCGCCGCCTCCGTGGCCCAGCAGGGCCTGGCCGCCAGGCTGTGGTCGGTGAGCCTCGGCTGTGCCGCCCTTTACGGCCGGATCCCGGACCTCGACCCGGGCCTGCTGCACTGGGACCCCGACGGCAGCGCCCCCGACGACCTGTGGCTCGCGGAGGTGCGCCCGCTGCCCGCGGACCCGGCCACCCTCGCGGACGTCGTCCTCCGCGGCCACCTGGAACCGCTGAACGCGGCCCTCAGCGCCCGATACCGCGTGGCCGCCGGCCTGCTGTGGGGCAACGCGGGATCCGCGCTCGCGGGCGCGGCCCGCCAACTAGGGTCCGTCTTCAAAGGGATCTTGCCCAGAGCAGGAACGACGCGAGTGTGACCGCCGCTTCATAGGAGGTGGCGGTCTTGTCGTATCTGGTCGCGATGCCGCGGAAGCCTTTGAGCCGGTTGAAACAGCGTTCGATGAGGTTGCGCTGGCGGTAGGTCTCCCGGTCGAATACAGGCGGTCTGCCACCGTGTCGGCCGCGAGCGAGTCGGTGCCGCCGTTGGTCGGTCTTCTCGGGGATGGTGTGCGCGATGCCGCGTTTGCGCAGGTAGGCACGGAAGCCACGAGAGCTGTAGGCCTTGTCCGCGATGACCTGATCAGGCCTGCAACGTGGTCGCCCCAGGCCGGTGCGAGGGACGCGGATCCGGTCCAGAAGAG
>NZ_JBVKCZ010000013.1:0-28575 GCF_055634335.1 Streptomyces sp. NPDC111802
ACCGACTCGCCGCCATCGAGCGCGAGACCGACGTTGCCTGAAAGCTGAGCACGTTTATCTGTACTTGGCTGAGCACTTCAGGGAGTACGCGGACAACTCTTCGCCCACTGGAAGCTCGTCAAGCCATGACCGTGCACGACTGGACGATGGGAGCCGTGTAAGTCGAGAGGCTTAAGCACGGTTCTGGGAGAGCCGGGAGCTGCGATGCTCCCGGCTACTCGCCAAACTGCCGTCGGTCCTCACCAACATCTTCGGCCTCTCCGGACGCATGATGCTCGACGCCCTGGTCGCCGGAGTACGTGATCCGCAGCAACTCGCGGAGCTCGCCCAGGGCAAGGCGAAAGCCAAGCGGGAAGCCCTGGCCGTGGCATTGACCGGACAGTTCGACGTGCACCACGCCTACCTGCTGAACATGCTCCTGGAGGCGATCGACCGCACCCAGGCGCCACTCGATGATCTCACCGGTCACATCGAGGCGGCACTCGCCGACCTGGCCGACTCGGATGGGACTGCAGCGGGCAGGCCGGCGATCTGACACCGCAGGAACGCCTGGACGAGATTCCGGGAATTGGCCCCGCCACCGCCCAGGTCATCCTGGCGGAGATCGGTCTCGACATGGCCATCTTCCCCACAGCGGGTCATCTGGTCTCCTGGGCCAAGCTCTCCCCGCGAACCATCCAGTCCGCCGGAAGGAATCTTCCCGGCGGCATCGGGCAGGGCAACCCCTGGCTGAGAGCGGCGCTGGGCGAGGCCGCGATGGCCGCCGCCCGGACCGACACGTTCCTCGGGGCCCGTTACAAACGGCTGGTGAAGCGCCGAGGCCACGGGAAGGCTCTCGTAGCCGTCGCTCGCTCGATGCTCGTCATCGTCTGGCAACTGCTCAGCGATCCGGACTCCCGCTTCCACGATCTCGAATCCGACTACCACCTGAGGGTTCTCGATTCCGCCGCCCGGACCAGAGGGCTCGTGCGTCAGCTCCAGGCTCTCGGCCACGAGGTGACCCTCACCGCGAAGACCGCATAGGTAGAACGTCCAGCGTGTTCGGCTCGGGAGGAAGACCGCGGCAGGGGTGGGCATTTTCGGGTTAGATTCCCTGCCTGCGTGAGGTGCTCGGCCCGCTGGACATCGAAGGCGCGTGGGTGAGCGCGGACGCGCTGCACACTCAGACGGACACCGCACGGTTCCTGGTCCAGGACAAGAAGGCCCACTACCTACTCACCGTCAAGCTCAACCAGCCGACGCTCTATGGCAGGTGCCGTCGCCTGCCGTGGAAGAAGGCCACCGCGAAGTACTACGACCGCGCCGAAGGGCACGGGCGCAACGGGACCCGCGCCGTGCAGGTACTGACCGTCACTCACATGGCCTTTCCCCACGCCCGCCAGGTCGCCCGCGTCACCCGGCACCGCACCGACGCCGCGACGGGAAGACGCACCCGTGAGACCGTCTACGTCATCACCGACCTGCTCTCCCGCAAGGCGAAGCCCCAGGACATCGCCCTGGGGCTTCGTGAGCACTGGCATATCGAAGTGCGACATGAGGTCGCACTGTTTGAGTGAGAATTGGCAGGAGAATTCGAGTTTGCAAGAGCCCTGAGATCCGCGCACCTTGCCCACGACCAGCCGGTCCGCTGCGTCCGCAGCGCTTGCCGCACCTAGTGGCCGAGGGGGACGAGCCCGGCGTTAGGAACAGTTCGGGGTGTCTCACCCGGCGTCGCCTCGCTGCAGAGCCAGATCGCAGTTTGTAGACCGTCGTGCGAAGAGCGATGCTACTTCATTGGCGGGGTTCACTCAGCGCGGATCGGCCGGGGCAGTCTCATCGCGAAAATCTTGCACGAGCGCTCGAAGGTGTAGCCCTTGGAGAGCAGCTGCCAGAAGGACGTACGCCAGCCCAGCTGACAGGAGAGAAAACACCATATGTTTGGTGTTCTCAATCGCTTCCCCGTAGGCAGCCGTCAGAAGCTGGACGATCGCGGCACCGGTCATGCAAAGCATCGCAGCAAAGATGGCCCGTCGTTCAGGGTCCATGTTAAGTCTGCGCAGGCACCATAGCGCCGCCGCGCTCACGCAGATGAGAGCCATGAGCGCCAGCTTGCCCCCAACACTATGAAGCACGTCACGGAAAATGGTCAGTCGCGACTCTCGACTGCCAGCCGGCTTGCCTGAGACTGGCGAGTAGGAGCCGAGGTGTTTAGTCTCCGCCACGGTAAAGGCGTCAACCGCCTGCTGAAGGATCTGCACTGCGATCCCGGGATGGTGGAAAAGGAAGCGGGAAATATTGGCGTAGGACATGTGAGGCCGCGCTTCAGGCCATTGGAGGTCTTGCTCAGGATGCGCTTCCCACCAGCTTTTTCCTGAGTACTCCGCAAAAGTCGGTGGCAAGCCGAGCTCCCTGGAAGAGCTGGCAGGGTCGGAGCTGAGTCCGAGCAGATTGACTAGAACCACTTCTGTTGGGTTGATTTCCTTTAGGTTGGCGGGCTGAGCCTCGGTCATGAACACTGCGCTGGAAGCAATCAACGTTCCCGCTAGCAGAGGTAGGAATCGGCTGGAGAGCTTTCCGTCAAGTTTTCCAACACGTACTCTCGAGGCGACGAGCAGGCTCACGAAAGGGACTGCTAGCGTTACCGCTTGCATTTTCGATGTAACAGCAACAATCGCGCCGATGGTGAACAAGCAGAGAGCGAAAAGACGCACCCTAGAAGTGCCGCCAAGATGCACAGCCCCAGCTGTGGTGATCAGGATGCCGAGAATTCCAGCACTCTCGCTGTAAGGAGAAATAGCGTATCCGGCAAACGTCACATCTGCGATAACCAGAAACAGCAAAGCACAGATCGTGAGGCGAGCTAATGCTCTTCCTTTCAGGGCGGCTGAGAAAACCCCGAATGCAAGGCCCACGGCGCAGCAATAGATGACTGCAGAAGCGCGCAGGTCGAATTCACTGGAGAAGCCAATCAGGTCGTTGATGGGCTGGGCCAGCTGTAGCAACCACTGGCCGCTTCCTGGATATTCGGCGGATAGACCACAGTTCTCCTGAGTGCGCGTAAAGCTGAAATGCACAAAGTGAAACCACTGAACGATCCCGGGTGGCACTTGCGCAGAGAGCCCAAATGCGCACATGAGCCTCGGTCCGTCCCCGTTGTCGGCTAACCCAATCGGCTCTGGGACGAACAAGCGGAATGCCATGAGGGCGCCTGTAAAAATACCAATGGATGGTGGGCTTGCCCACCACGCAGAGCAGCGCCTATCACGCGGGGGGATGCCGGTCTCTGAAATACAGCTGACGGAAGCGGTCATTACGCTATCTCAGCGCGTTCGCCAGCTTTCATCTAACGACACGCCCGGGGACGTCGGAAAAAGAAACATACCGCCAGGATGTCGCTCGGCTAGGCAATAAAGCAACGCGCCTACTGACACAACGGCAAGGCGTTAAGCATTCTATCCCCTAATATCACCGATGGCAATGCATGACGTAGGCCCAAAAGTGGGACGCCAACGTCATAGTCGGATCTGTGAAAGTTCTATTTGTAGAGCGGCGACCGTGCAACGCTACATACCTCAAGTTGCGATAATCCTACTTACAGGAGTGCTGTGTATCCCATCGTCCCGGTAGTGGCTTCGCTAGCAGAAACTGACACCGCATTTGTATCCATCTTGATGTGCTCAGCCTTCCTTGGAACGGCGGGCGCGATGTTGTGGTTACGAAAGACGTTTTTTCGTCGAGCTGACCGGCGTCGATGATCATCGACAGCATGTAGATAAATACAACGCTCGCGGATCACTCGAATCATTTTCTGCACAATGAGTTACAGCCCGCCTTTCCGGTCTTTTGGAAGCGAGGGAATAAAATCATGTCTCACCTGAGAGCGATGTAAAAAATGGCAACGAGTTTAAGTAAGCAAGTCCAGCAAGAGCTCACGTCTGAAGCTAAAGCCCTAGCGAGAATTCCGTTGCGCATGATTCGGTGCCTGAGCGGGGTCGTGATCTTCGCAGCTGGAATTAGTCTCATTTACATGCAAGCGCCGGTTCGCGAGATCGAAGCAGCAAGCAGTAGTTGGCTTGCAAACAGTGGACACTTGGGCCTGGATCCGGCAATCTCTTCGGGCCCCACGGTATATATGCTCCTCGGCTCCCCGGATGCAATGGGTTTCACCGTTACAGCTGAATGTACTGTAGCGTTCCTCACCGCTCCTCTGCTGCTGATCGCGGGGGGAATGGTGATTTTCCACCGCCGAGTAACCGGGTTACGGATCGGCGCTGTTGCCTTCGTAGCGGCCTGCAGTCTTTATGTCGCTAATCAGGTGCGAGTTTTCCTAATCGCTTACTTCGTAAAGTTCTGGGGCGTGAATGACGGCTTCCAAATCGCGCACCGGGTTGTGGGGTCGCTCCTCATGCTATGTGCGCTCATCGTGACCTACACGGCATTCTTTCTATTTACTTGCCGACGTCGCAGCTTGTCTGCCTCTTCTGAGACCGATACAAGATTTCTGTCCTGGTGCCGAGGTGCTGGGGATCGCTTCGGGGCTAATCAGGATTCGTGAAGCCGCTTGACATAATAGATCATGTGATTAATGAGACCTCGAACAAGTAAAGCAACTCGTCATCGAGTAATTTTTACGCGAGGTCAGTAGTGCTCGTCCATATAGCTCTGCTTTATTGAGGTGTTTTTTGTGACATCATGGCTGGATTTAGACGTTGCGGTCGGCTTATATGGCGCTGTGGTCACGGCGGTAATCGCTTTGGGAATTGGCTATTTCTTTATCATGTGTGGCCTTGGTGTTGCTGTTTCCCGAAAACAGAGGAAGCGTGATCCGCTGAAGCTCGGCCTTGAACCTGAAGGGCGGTGGCACGTCTTCGCGCTCATCCCATGCCTTAACGAAGAGGGAGTCATCGGCCCAACCGTGAGCTCCCTCGTCGAGGCGGGTGTCAAACGCGTTGTGGTCATCGATGACGCAAGCGACGACCGAACCGGTGAAATCGCGACGCAGGTAGGAGGGGACAGGGCCCTAGTAGTTCGCCGAGAGCTACCTGAGGCCCGGCTTGGCAAAGGGCCAGCTCTCAACTACGGACTGGCACGTTTACTAGCCGATGTAGCCGATCAGCATCTCGATCCGGACTGCGTCATCATTTGCGTAATGGATGCAGACGGCCGCCTATCCGAGAACGCCCTGAGCGAAGTCCTACCGCTGTTTGACGACTTGGCTGTGGGGGGATCTCAGCTTGCAGTGAAGATCCGGAGAAACCAGCGCCTAATCTCTCTCATGCAGGATCTAGAATTCTGGGGAAGCTCTGCAGTGGCACAGTTCGGCCGAAACGTTTCTGCGACGGTTAGCCTAGGCGGGAACGGCCAGTTCACCCGACTTTCCGCCCTCCTGAGTATCAGTGAGAAGCCTTGGGGAAGCTCCATGACCGAGGATCTCGAACTCGCCTTGAGGATTCTACAAAGAGGGTGGCATCTTAAGACAACGCCCAACGCGTGGGTTACACAGCAGGGCGTCGACCAATATCGGCGGCTTATCCGGCAAAGAGCGCGATGGTTCCAAGGTCACATGACATGCGTAAAATATTTGTCGGGGATTTGGCGATCTAAGCAGGCAAGCAGCGTAGCTGTAATGGAATCAACCCTGTACCTCAGCATGCCTTGGCTGCTAACGCTTCCGTGGAGCCTACTCTTCCATGCCGGAATTATTCAGGGGATTGAGGAATATCAAGAGCGAGGGCCTGCACTCCTCGGGGGGAGCCTGGAGACGCAGATTCTGGTGGCTCTACTTCTGTACGTTATTTCCTTCGCGCCTATGATTGCATCTGGTTTCCTGTACTACTGGCGGTGCCGCGGAACAGCAGCGCAAATCAGTCTGCCGCGTGCATTTTTCATTTCCCACCTGATGATTCTGTGGAACTACGTCTCATACATTGCTTGCTGGATCGCACTCGCGCGGATCGCGCGTGGACGTCGAGTGTGGGACAAAACCACTCGCAGTTCAGAACTTACAGTCCTCCGTTCGGGTAACCCGATTGAAGCGCCGGTCCCGGCCGTAGAGAGTCAGTGAACCTCTTTCAAGCTGAGCTCGGCTTTAGCGGAAGTTGAGCTGCTTCAAGCAGGTCCTGCTCATGCTGGCCCCTCTACGGAAGAACGAGACGTTCGCCCAGGTCGGAGCCGGGTTCGGCGCCTCAGAGACAACCGCGTGGCGGTACGTCGACGAAACCATCGAGGTGCTGGCCGAGTGGGCGCCGGGGCTTCCTGAAGCGCTCGTCGGCCTGAGCGAAGGGGACTTCATCACCCTGGACAGCACCCTCATCCCCATCGACTGCATCAAGGCCGACGAGCCGTACGTCAGCACAAGGTCACCGACGGGCCGGCGGCGATGGCTGGGCTCCGCCGCAATTGCCTAAGACGACGTCGACGAGTGTCGCGTGGCCGCTGCCCGCGGGCTCTATTTCTACTCAGGACCTCTTGCCGATCACCGGCCAAGGCAGCTACGGCTCTCTCCGGAGAAGCTGGCAAGGTCAGCAAAGCCATAAGATTCCCCGCCGGCCTGCTCCGCGACCATGTGCTGATGACCGGTGTGTGGTCCTGGGGGTGGGGGCGGAACGGAGCCAGTGGACCCCGTGTGGACCACGGCCCCCACGATCCCCCGCCCGCCCGGTACGCTGTACCCGCTCCGCCCCAGGTGGGCGCGAGCGAGGTGGGTTGCCCGAGCGGCCTAAGGGAACGGTCTTGAAAACCGTCGTGGCGCGAGTCACCGTGGGTTCAAATCCCACACCCACCGCGCAGGTCAGCTTAGGTGCTGGTCAGAAGGGGTGCCTCAGTCTCCGAGGCACCCCTTTCACGTTAGACCTGTCTCACCTTTTCTCGCGCATATCCCAGCGTTGACCAGTACGTATGGGCCATCTGTGGGCCAGGATCAGGGCGCGTCGCCCTCGTCGAGCGCGCGGGTGATCAGGTCGTTGGAGTGCTTCTGGCCGCCCTTCAGGATCTTCGCGTAGAAGCGGTACAGCACTGCGATGCTGTGGCCGGCGCGCGCGGCGACCTCTGCGGGGTCCACGCCTGATTTGATCCAGAGGGAGACGCCGGCGTGGCGGAGTGAGTACGGCACAGCGGCGAGTTCCGATTTCACCTCACGGGGCGACAGCACCGCCTTCCGCGCTCTCTCCCAGACGGCGCAATACTCGGTGGAGGGGACGCGCCCACCCCGCGCAGCCCGGAACAATCGGCCGTCGTCAGCCGTGCCGTATCGCGTGATGTGCTCACGGAGCAGATGCACGAGAACGGGCGGGATGGGCACGGTCCGCGTCGCACCACGCTTGCGCCTCTTCAGGCCGCGCTTCTCGTACGACGTGCCGTCGTCCGTCCACCCGCCGCCCACTTCGGGACGGCTCTCTCCGAGCAGCAGTTCGCCCCACTGCTTCACGGACTCAGGTGAGTTGGGTGGCAGGGTGCAGTCCGATTCCGTGAGCGCGACGATCTCACCAGGGCGCATGGCTGCGTAGTAGAGGCACCCGAAGAACGCGTGCAGGTGCTGGCCGCGCGGCCCGGAATCGCGGACGGCTCCGAGCAGGGACCTCGCCAGACTCGGATCCGGTACGTACCGGAAGTCGATTTCGTCATCGCTCTCGGGCGGCGTCCAGTCCACCCGGGGAAGCGGATTGGACGCGAGTAGTCCTTTCTCCTCGACCGTGTAGCGCAGCACGTTGCTCAGGACCATGCGCTTGCGTCGGGCCGTGTTCTCGGCGGCCTTCCCTCCGTCCAGACGGAGGGAGAGAGCTTCCAAGGCTGGACGGAGAAGGGCGGGATCCTCCAAGTCCTTGACCTTGATCGAGCGGGCGGAGACCCAGTCCAGCGCGGCGCGAATCTCCGTGGGGGGCTCCTCAGCGCGATGGCGCGTGACCCACGCCCCTTCCGGCCCACGAACCGCCCGGAAGGCCCACTGGTAGAGGGCGGCGCGCAGAACTGCAGGACGAGGCGCTCCCCGCTTGCTGGTGACAAGCACAGGGGTCACGACGGCCAGCGATTCGGCGATGCTCGCCCGGTGCTTCGCGGCGGCGCGCGGCCACTTCATGAGTGCGTACTCGGTCACGTGGTCGTACCAAGTTGGTGAGGTGAGAGCCATCAACTCACGGGCGGGCAGGCCGGTTTCCTCGTCGAACTGCTGCTGCTCTCGCAGAGCGGCCATCAACTCTGCCCGACGGCCGTCTGCTTGCGGCTTGAGCTTGAAGCTGCGCGAGTGAGGTCGCTCGCCGACCCGCCACCGCAGTTCCCACGGCTTTGGGCGGCCCGAGCGCTTGCGGATGGACCAGATATCAACGTCGTACGTGAGCATGTCTCTCCAGACAGAACGAGGGGCCCGCGCTCAGCGCGGGCCCCGGTGAAGCGGTCTGATCTCTATGCGGCCTGCTGCTCGCAGCGGTCCCACCACGCGTCGAGGTCGACGCGGCTGACACGGACCTGGCCGTTGGGGAGCTTGCGGAGGCGGGGAGCGTGGCCGCGGGCTCGCATGCGGTAAAAGGCGGCGCGGCTCATGCCGATCTCTGCAAGGACTTCGGGGAGCTTGAGCATCTGAGGGCGTGCCACGGTGCGACTCCTTCGCGTGTTCCGGCGAATACTCGGGGATCGCTGACAGAACTGACAGAACTTGCCCGGGATGCGTCTGACCTGTGGGTTCGATGGGTTCGCGATCTTTGACAGAACTGAATTCTTTGCTGACAGAACCCCCGGGGTGGGGGGTTCTGCCAGCGCGGGCTCGGCAGGGGTGGGGAGGTTCTGTCGAGTTTTAATTCGGTTCTGTCGAAACCGTGATCACGGTTGTTTGTGCAGGTCAGCGGGTTGTGTCGGGGGTTCTGTCAGTTGTGTCGGCGGGTTGGGGGTTCTGTCAGAGGGCCCGTGTGAGGCGGGGGTGGGTTTCGTAGCGGGGGGACGGCGGCCTGCCGCCGCGTCCGGTGCGCGGGGGTGGGGGGAGTTGGCGGACCCAGCCGTGTTCTTCGAGCAGGTTCAGGGCGGGGTCGAGGTCGCTGATGGCGGGGAAGTCGGCGCGGCGCAGCATTCGGAACAGCTCGCGCTTGGTGAACTGCTCGGGCCGGTTGCTGACGAGCGTGGCCAGGACATTCAGCCCTGCGTCGTGGGCGGGGTCGGCGCTCATGACGGTGAACACGTCCAGGGCGTGGGCGGTGAAGTAGTCGCCCAGCTCGGTGGCGGCGGCCATGGTGGCGGCCTCGATGGGCTTGTGCCATCCATCTGCGGGATGTGCGGCCAGGTGCAGCAGTCCAGCGATACGGGCCACGGCCCCGTCCCGCTTGGACGCCCACTTCACGACCGGAGCCAGTGAGCCGTCCGGGCCGAGCCGGGATTCCGTGACGCGCTGGAAGGCCAGCAGTACCGCGTCCGCTTCCGGGGTGAGTTGGAGGAGGGCGGGGTCGGTCCAGTCGGCCAGGGCAAGGGTGAGGCCGCCGATGTGCTTGGCGTAGGTGGCGGCCACCTGGTCGTCCAGCAGGTCGGGGGTGAGGTTGCGGCGGCCGACCAGGGAGACGGGCTTGGAGTACAGGAACCGGGCGAGCAGGCCGCGTCCGTCGGCTCCGTCGATGCGGTTGAGGGCGTCCAGGACTTCGGGTTGGACGGCCAGGCCGATGGTGACGGCCGGGGCGTCCACGTGCTGGGCTGGGCGGCCTTGGCGGTTGACGCGGATCATGTCGCCCGCGTGGCCTTTGAGGAACATGCCCATGTTCGGCTTGCCGGTGTAGCGCCCGGCGATGATGTCGAACAGCTCACCCTCGGCACTCAGGCAGGAGATCCGCCCGCCCTGTTCGTCCAGCAGCGTGCCCACGTTCTCCGGAGTCACGTCGTCCGCCACGAGCTGCGGCACAGCGGGCACGGTCATTGCGTCTGCCGCCTGGGCGAGGGAGACGGCGTCGGCGTGGAGCAGGTCGCGCTGTTCGGGTTCGGCGTTGGCGGCCTTGGCGGCGGCCTTGTCGGCGGCGGCCTTGGCCAGACGCTGTGTGGTCTCCGCCTCCGCCCGCACCGGCCCGGACAGCTCGATCAGGGCCTTCTCGGCGGCGAGCAGGGGGCGCACCATCAGGTCGAACACGGCGGACTTGCGGTTGCCGGGGTCCAGGGCGACGGCGGTGTAGATGTTCACAGGCTCGCGCCAGTGGCCGCGCACGCACACCTTCACCCGCCCGCCGGCCGCCGTGGCGACGACAGCCAGGGCCAGGCACCCGGCAAGGTCGGCGGGGGTCTGCGTCTCCTCGGCAACACCGTGCACCATGGCGGCCAGCCAGTCGGGCAGGGCGGCGACGGGGAACTCGGGAAGGGCGGGGCGGGCCTTGAGGGGGACGGGTTCGTCCCAGGCAGGGCCGGTGATCTGCTCGGGCTCGATCTGGTCGAACCCTTCCCACAGGTCCGGACCCATGTCAGAGGCGGTCATGCGGCCCTCCCTTCCGACGGGGCGTGCGGCGGGGTGGTCGGGTGCGGGTTCGGGCGAAGAACTGAAAGGACGCCTTCGGCGACGCCCTTCGGGGCGCCCACGATCGTCTGTGGCAGGGCCCGGGTGGCGGCGTAGGGCTGTGTGGTCATGCCGCCCTCCCCGCGCTCGTGTTGAGGCCGTTGGCGACCGAGCGGCGCGCGTACGGTTCGGGGACGCCGACCGCCACGGCGGCGGCCACGATCGCGCCTGCGAGCGCGTCCAGGCCGCACGGTCCGGGGCAGTCCGTGTGCTGCCGGGCGAGGAACCGGGCTACCCCGAACGCCTGTGATCCGGCGCCGGATTTGGTGCGGGCCCGTACCAGAGCGAGGCCGCGTTCGAGGCCGGTGCGTACGAACGGCTCGGTGTGGCGGCAGCCGGTGGCCACGGAACGGTCCCAGATGGCGCGCGAGGGGACGGAAGAGACCACCCTCCCCGGGGCGGGGGTGGTCTCTTCCCTCACGACCAGCGCGCGAACGATCTCCGGCAGTTCCGTCATGCGGCCTGTGCCGGGACCGAGCCAGCGGGCGTACTGAGTCAGGGACTTGATGTCCACGCCAGGGCGGACCGCGTTGGCGGACGGCATGGCGCCCTGGTAGAGCCAGTGCTGCCCCCGTGTCGTGGGCACAGTCCGGGTGCTGGGCAGGGTCGTGCGGGCCCATTCGACGGCTGCCGCGCTGTCGAGGTCGACCACGGTCAGTCCGGCGCCGCCCGGGTGGTAGGCCACGGTCACAGCCTGACGCCATGCCGTCGCCCACGCGGGTGAGGTGAGGATGCGCTGATCGGTGGTGGCGGCGGCCCATGCGTGGCAGGGAGCGGGGCACCGGCAGGGGCCCGCGCTCTTCATGTTGGGCCGACCGCCGCACGCGTTCCCCGCGCAGGTGGGGCAGTTGCCGAAGGGCACCTTGCCCTCGCGCAGCGGCAGCACCGGCACGCCGGACTCTGCGAGCGTCAGGGCAGTGGGCAGGTGATCGTCCAGCAGTAACGGCCGCTGGCCGTCTCGCCGGATGTCGGTCGGTTGGGTCATGCTGGGAGACCTCCACAGGTCTGTTGATGGCAGGTGGACAAGGGCGGCCCCGGTTCTTGGCGGAATGGGGGGCCGCCCTTGGCGTAGCTAGCGGTTTGTGGCCACCCAGAGGGTGTACTGCTGGCGAACGTAGGCACGCGGGTTGCAGCCGACGACGTCGCCGTCGATGGCCATCAGTCGGCATGCGAGGTCGAACGCGGTGGTGGTGCTGGCCGTGTGGCCGGGGGTGAGGCCGTGGGCCATGCGGTCCGTGAGGGCGGCGCGGCGCAGCCACCACTCACGCCCTCGGTCTTCGGTCGTGCGGAGCCACTCCAGCTCACTACCGGGCTCGGGGGCGGTGGCGTACGCCTGGGTGGCGTTGGGCCAGTCCGTGACGTCCTGCTCGGGGGTGTGCTTGTGGTCGGCGCGGACGTAGAGGCGGTTCCTCTCGCCGCTCCGGCAGGGGTAGACGGTCACGGTTCCGGCGTTGAATGCGCCGTCCAGCGCGGCGACGACGTGGTCGGTGTCGGCGGGGTCGCAGATGATCCGGATGTCGAACACAAAGGCTCCTGTCAGCCGTTGAAGTGCAGGTGAGTGATGGTTCGGGCGGCGGTGCTCACGCGGCCTCGCGGCCGGGCAGGAGCATGCCGTCGTCGCTCTTGCGGAGGGATCCCGTGGCCGTGAGGGCCTTGATCTCGCGGGACACGGTTCCCTTGTTGATTCCGGTCCGGTCCGCGATGTCCCGCAGGGTGCGGGCGCCGCTCTCGACGGCCCGCAGGACGCGGTCCCTGTTCGTCTCCGCCCCGGTCGATGAGGCGGATGCCGTAGCGGCTGTCGGGGTGCCTGCCTCCTTAACCAGGCGGAGCGTGCTCGCGGCGGGCCGGGAGACTTTCCGCTGCCAGATAGGCCGGTCGGGCAGCGCGATCACGTCTGCGGGGGAGAATGCGCGGGTGTTGATCGGGTGGGGCTTGGCCTTCGGTCCGGAGCGCAGCATCGCCACGCCGGGCATGGGCAGTTCGTGCGCGTGCCAGCCCTTCTCGGTGGCGTCCTCGCCGAAGACCACGCGGGACTCACCCGAGGTGGACAGCGCGAGCGCGGCCCGGTAGGTGATCTGGGCGCTGATCTGCGGGTCGATGCCGCCCTTGGTGTCCATCGTGGGCTTTTGCGTGGCCCAGATCAGGATGATCTCGGCTGCCCGCGCCATACGGGCCAGCGTGCCCAGGTTCTCCATGATCTGCGACCAGTCGGGATCGCCCGGCTCGCCGTCACTGCCCTTGGCCCGCTTCTTGCGGGCCATGGTGATGACTTCGGCTCCCTCGTCCACGAACACCGTGATCCGGGGCCGCTCTGCGGAGATCTCGATCGTGTCCCGACCGCGCGGGACCAGGGCGAGCCGCTCGTGCATCTCAACCACCAGCTCGTCGGTGACGTCCAGGACCTCATGAATCGTGATCGCGGTGCGGGCGCGGTGTTCCCAGTTGATCGCCTCAACTCGCTTGGGGTCGATGACCACCAGGCGGTGATCCGGTGCCTCGGACGCCTCAGCGAGGAGAGCGCGGGTCGACCAGCTCTTGCCCGAGCCGGACGTGCCCGCGATCAGCATCCGGCGGCCCAGCGGGACCATGACTGGCTCGCCCGTGACCGTGTCGACGCCCCACGGGTCGCCCGGCTTCCAGCCGCTCAGGTCGATGCCGTCGGCTGCGCTGCGGGTCCGCAGTGTGATCGTGGCGCGGTCGCCGTGGCTGCCGGAGGTGATCTCCATGCGCAGGTCGGTCCGCGCCCCGATCAGGGCCCGGATCTCATCCGCCTTGGCACGGAAGGTCTTCGGCGTCCACCGGCCGTCGAGGCGCACGTGCGAGACGAGTCCGGCCGGGGTGAGCTTGGCCGGGGTGGGCACGGTGCCGGACAGGCCGCGGGCATCGGCGTTGGGCACCCAGAACGACGGATCCAGCCGGGAGGCCAGGCGCCGCTCCTCTGCGCTCATCCCGTCATCGAGCCGCACCGACGGCTGACGCCGACCCAGCCACAGACCCGCGACGTTCAGACCGATCAGCCCGGCGGAGATGGACGCCGGCCACAGCGTGAGCGCGTGAGTGGCCTCCGACATCAGCCACGAGGCCACGCCGTTCGGCACCGCGTGCGCGACGTGCGTCTGGATGGCGCGGGCGGCGAGGGTGGCGGGGTAGTTCTTGCGCGCAGCCTTCAGTCCGGCCCGTGCCTGGCTGTGGTGCTGCCGGGCGGCCTTGTGCGCGGTGCGCGCGGCCCGACGGGTCGCCGACAGCGGGTTGTTGGACGCCTTGCGGGCCGCGCTGCACTGGTTGCGGGCCATCGTGGCGGTGGAGCGGGCGGAGTTGTGCTCCCGCTGCGCCGCCATGAGCGCCTTCAGGTTCTCCGGGGTCCGCATCTGCGCCCGGCGCTCCGCCTCGCGGTCCCAACGGGCCGCGAACGGCGCGCACATCGGCGCGAGCGCGTCCAGCGCGGTGTTGGTCGTGTCGGTGGTGGTCGACCATGCTTGCTTCCAGTCCACGAAAGGGTCCTCCAAGACCGTGGATGAGGGCCGGTGCGCCGTCGCGTGGCGTCACCGGCCCGCCCGATTTGGGGTAGTTGGCGCTGCCGGTTGCGTCGACAGCGCCGGTTGAGCCCCCGCAACCGCCTGTGACCTGCGAAGTTGCGGAGTTGCGCCGTTCCTGGGAGAGGGGCCCTACGCGCACGCGCGCGAAGGGAGGCGGAAAACACGGTCACGCAGCGTCTCTATGGGGGCGTGTACGGCCGTTCACGGGACCGGGGGCCTTTCACCCCGCGCAAGGGGGCCAACCCCTCTACGGGCCGCCTACGGCTCCCGCCCTGCTGCGCCCTCACTTGCCCTTCGGGCGGGCGAGTTTGAGGGTGATGCCACCGATGCCGATGGGCCCGGCGGTCTGAGCGATGACGGTGACGGTGTGCGCGGCCGCATCGAGCAGCGCGCACAGCGCGGCCACCAGCCCCCAACAGCCCACGGCAGCCGCGCCGGCGACGACGATCGGGTACAGGTAGTGGCGCAGCGGCCGGCCGGTCGAGTCAGTGGTGTGGACGACGATGACGACGGGCTGTCCGCTTGCCTCCGCGCGGCGGTAGACATCCGCTGGGACGTGCGGGGCGATGATCCCCGGCGGGTCGCGGTGGGACATCAGCCCTCCTTGGCTGGGTTGGCGGGCACGGGACAGTCGGGAAATGCGCAGGTAGAGCACATGCCGAGCGAGGGAGGGATGACGTATCCCGCATCCCGCCGGCACTCGGGGCACATGCGGCGGGCGGCGTTGGCCTTGGCCAGGGCCGCCCACCGGGCCGGAGTCATCGGACGCACCGGCTTCGCCGCATCGATGCGGTAGAGGTAGGCGATCAGCGGGCCCCGGCGGCGCCGGGGCCGTTCGAGCTGAGCGGCCACCCCTTGGCCGCCGGGACGGAGTCCACGGGCGCGGAGTTGGCGGTAGGTGGCGTAGCCGTCCGGGGCGAGCCGCCACCGGAAGACGGGCAGGGCGGCCATCACTGGCCTGCGATCGCGAGCTCAGCGCGGTGGTCCGTGCTGGGGTCGCGGTGGTCGGCGTAGCGGTGGGAGACCCAGCCGACCGACCAGCCGCACAGCTCCGCAGCCGACCGCACCGACAGGCCCGCCTCGCACGCGGCGGCCACGATCCGACGCGCCTCTTCCTCCGGCAGCTTGGTCTCCGCCGGGCCACGCTCCAGCAGCGCGGCGCGTTCACGGTCCGCACGCTCCTCGCGTTCACGGCGTTCACGCTCCGCCCTCTGAGCGTGCTCGCGCTGCTCGGCTTCGGCCCGCTGCTGGGCCTGCTGTTCACGCGCCAGCCGCTCCTGTTCACGCTGTTCACGCTCGCGTTCACGGCGTTCACGAATCTCCCGCTCGGCAGCCTCGGCACGCTCGCGGGCTTCACGCTCCTCATGGCGCCGGCGCTCTTCGCGCTCGGCTGCCTCACGGGCCAAAGCGGCTTCGTGTTCACGCTGTTCACGCGCCAGCATCGCGGCGTGCTCGCGCTCCTCGCGAGCCTCGGCACGGGCCCGCTCGGCACGCTCGCGGGCCACCTGCTCCCGCCGTTCCCGCTCCGCCTGCTGCTCGGCTTCCAGAGCCGCCACGGCGCGGGCGATGGCCCGCCGATAGGCCAGACTCGTCTCCGCCGTGACGATCAGCAGCAGCGGCGCAACCGAGTGCACAGCCACGCCCACCAGGTCTTTCTTCAACGCGGAGTCAGCCGTGTTGAGGGCGAGCGTCATGAGCCCAGTCATCCACCGCAGGATGATCGGCCAGCTTCCGCCGTGCCCGCCCAGGCGGGCCAGGACGTCATCGAGCTTGACCACGATGACCACGGCCGCATCCACCACAAGCGGCAGGATCGGAGCCGTCCAGTCCCACTCATCGGCCGTGTGCGCGGCCATCAGCGGCGTCACGGTGAGGATCGAGTAGAGCATCGCCCCGCACACGATCAACCACGTACCGCCCGACAGGGCCCGCTCCGCTGAACGGGTCTGAACACTGTTCACGCCGCCTCCCCGATCGGCTTCGGAGCGGGCAGGGACGCGCGGCGAAACCCGTTGGACACGGCGTCGTAGATGAACGCCATGCACATCCACTCGCACTCGGACGGAGAGCGTTCACGCGCGCCCACCCACGCGGTCCCGGCGGGTACTCCGTGCGTGGCGGTGTCCGCGTAGAGGTCCTCGCGGGAGGCGTAGATGGTGTGCGGCTCGCCGTAGTGCAGCAGCACCGACAGCGTCCGCCCCTCCAGCGACGCGCCCTCCAGCTCCTCACACAGCCGCCGGATCTCGATGTCCTTCAGCAATAGATCCTGCTGCGCGGCGGACAGCTCCTCCATGGCGAGCGACAGGACGACGCCCACCTCGGAGGTCGCCGCCTCCGCACGCTCCGCACGATCGGTGGCGACGTACAGCTCCCGTACGTGCCGGCCGAACGCCTCATTCGCCGCCGCGCTGGTCTGCCGGGCGTGCTCGTGGGTGGCGCGGGCGTCGTGCTCAAGCTGAGCGATGCGGGCCCGGGTGACGATGCGGATCATGCCGCACCTCCGATCAGCGGCGGGTTGCCCAGGCCGGTCAGGGCGGCGATCTCGTCGCCGGTCAGCACGGTGCGCTCGTCCATGGCGTGTGCCACGGCGCGGATCTCCCACCACAGGTGGTCCACCTTGCGGCGGGCCATGCCCTGCACCATCCCCCACGACTTGCCCCCCTGCGGGACGTGGTCGCGACCGAGGCAGTAGCCGAACTCCGAGAGCACGTCGATGGCCAGCTCACGGTCATGATCGGCGGTGCACGCGGCGGCGCGCTCCGGAGTCCACAGCCCGTAGGCCATGAGGTAGCGCACGTGGGCGATCTCTCCGGCCGCGCACTGCGCGGCGTACTGCCAGGGCGGGGTGCCGTGCGCCTGGTGCGCGGTGTTGCCGGTGACGCCCCAACGGCCGGGCTCCGGCTGCCACGTGATGACCTCGGACGTGACGACGTGCACGCCATAGGCCAGGGACAGCACCGCGTGCCCGGACTCATGGAAGGCCATGCCCAAGCGGGCCTCCGCGTAGGTCAGCGGCATGTCGAGCAGGGGGCGCGGCGCGCCGGTGTGGTCAGCGAGGAACTCGGGAGCGGGAGCCATGGTCATGCCGCACCCCCGGCGGCGGCCTTGGTGCCCTTGTTGGCGAGCGTCCGGCGGGCGGTGAGCAGGCGGCGCCGCGCGCGGCGGATGCGCTGCCGGTCCAGCTCGGACGGGATCCGGTCCAGGGTGATGATCTGCGCGTCCAGCAGGTCGACCTCCGCCAGGATGACGGGCATCTCCTGCTCGATCTCGTTCAACTCGGCCGCCGTAGGCCCGTCGAATCCGTCGCGGGTAACAGCCGCCCTAACAGCACCGATGTGCCACATGGGTCGTGGTCCTCTCACAGTGGAACGGCCCGAACAGCACCCCCGGAGTAGCCGCTTCGGGGGTGCGCGCCGTTGTGGTGGAAGGCCGCGCACGCTTCGCGCGGCACGGCCGCATATGGCGGCCGGAGTGCCCCGGACCGGACTCGAACCGGTCAGGCTGCCTGCGGGGCTCCGCGATCTTTGCCCTTGTCTCACCGCACGTGTGGGTCACTTGTCCGCCCTGTAGGGACGGCATGGGAGAAGGTGCTTGCTGCTCGTGCGGCAGGGCCTACGGCTTGTCGCTGTTGCCTGAATGCTTCTGACGGCCGCTCTTCCCGTGTGCAGGTTGCGGTGCGCCCTCTGTTCAGTTCTCAACCAAATGACGCTGCCTTCGTACTCACCCCCGCGGGCTTTCCTCCGGGCGTCTCCCCAGGTCACAGGACTCGGAGAAGGAAGCGACCTAGGTCGCTTTCGTTGATGTGAAAGCTACCTAGGTCGCTTCTGGGTCGTCAAGTGCCCGCGCGACCCTAATTTCGAGTGACCTAGGTCAAGTACGCTCTTGGCGTGGACTCACAGCAGACGAGGAAGCCCAACGCCCGCGAAATCGCCGCCAGAATCAGAGGCGAGATCGCGGCAGGGACGTTCGGCCCTGGGGATCGTCTTCCCGCCGGCCGGGGCTACGCCAAGAAGCTCGGCGTGTCCCTGATGACCGTGCAGAACGCCTACGCGCAGCTCCGGGAAGAGGGACTGGTGGAAGGCGTCTCGGGGAGTGGCACTTACGTCCGCGACACCGTCCCCGGCGAACCGGGGCCCCGGGAGGCGGCTCAGCACCTGACCGACCTGCAAGCCGAGGTCGCGCGCATCTCGACCGAACTGGCCGGCCTCGTCGAGCGCGTCCAGCAGCTTGAGGCGGCCGTGGGTCCCACTAAGGGGAACTCCGGCGGCTAGCGTCTCTCGCGGTGTGCTTGTCGTCATGCGTCTAGCGTGTCCCGGCGAGCGCGCCGTGAGTACGTACTCCCGCCGCCGTCGTACCGAACTAATCCGAACTTTTGGCTCTAGATGGGGTGTTGGCGCAGCCTGAGCGGCTGCAAGACTGGTCGCATGGCCGAACTCAACGGAAAACCCGTCACCCTAGACGACCTCCAGAGCCTCGCCCTCACGAACTACGGGCACTTCACGTCGATGCGGATGGAGGACGGCACTGTCCGGGGCCTGTCGCTCCACTTGGACCGCCTGGTGCGCGATTGCCGCATCGTGTTCGGTGTCGAGTTGGACCGAGAGCGGACACTGAACTACATCCGGAAGGCAGCCGCCGGGGTCACCGGGGTCGCCGGCCTCCGCGTCACGGTCTTCGATCCCGCGATCGACATGGGGCGCCCTAGCAGCGCCAAAGACCCACACATTCTTGTCAACCTGCGGCCCGGGGGCGCCATGCCGCCGCCGCCCCTAACCGCCAAGACATTCAGCTTCACCCGCGACAACGCGCAGGTGAAGCACATTGGCCTTTACCCCCAGCTCCGGATTCGCCGTGACGCCCAGCTCGCCGGGTTCGACGACGCTGTGTTCGTCGAGCCGGACGGTCGGGTCTCCGAGGGGGGTACGTGGAACCTGGGCTTCGTGGATCGGGACGGGACAGTCATCTGGCCTGAGGCTCCTGTACTTCCTGGCACGACGATGCTGCTGCTCCAGGGCCTCGTTGCTCCGAAGCAGATCACCACCCCGGTGCGGCTCGCTGACGTCCCGAACATGGCGGCCGCATTCGCAACGAACGTGACGATCGGCGTGCGCTCAGTCAGCGCGCTCGATGACGTGCAGTTCCCGCATGACCACCCCGTGCTTGCAGCGCTGCGTGACGCCTACGTCGGTATCCCCGGCGAGCGCCTGTAGATGCGTGCCGCCGTCCCTCACCAGGGGCGGCGACTCACGACAGAGGTAGCCCATGCCACTCGTTACGAAATGGACCGGACGTGAAGTCAAGGCCCTGCGCGAAGCCGTGCGCATGAGCCTTATGGAGTTTGCCGAGAAGCTCGGGGTATCCGATCGCATCGTTTCTCGGTGGGAGGCCGACGGTGAACAAGCGTCCCTCCGTATGGTGAACCAGGCCGCCTTGGATACCTTGCTTGCCAAAGCCGACCAGGACGCCCAAGGACGCTTCGTCGGCATCTTGGCGGTGGATGACGTCCCTGCCCACGCCATCATCGAGCCTGACGGCGACCAGACGAGCAGCGGCGAATACGTGAAGCATCCCGGCGACGGAAAACTCATGGCGCACGTCCCGGAAGGAATCTTCCTGTCCGGGGAAAACGATGAACCCGTGTGGGTGGACGAATTCCACATAGACACGTTTCCGACGACCAACGCCGATTACGCGCGGTTCTGTGCGGCCACTGGGCACGCCGTGCCTGAGCACTGGGAGAACGGCCGATGTCCCCGCGACCTGTACGACCACCCTGTCGTGCACGTGACTTGGCGAGATGCGCAGGCATACGCGGAGTGGGCGGGGAAGTCGCTACCCACGGCCGAGCAGTGGGAGAAGGCGGCGCGTGGTACCTCCGGGCGTACTTTCCCATGGGGGGATCAGAAGACCGCCGCCAAGTGCAACGTTCGGGAGACTGGCGTGGAGCGTACGACGTCCGTCTCTCGGTACCACAGCGGCGTTTCGCCCTACGGGGTCTACGACATGGTGGGCAATGTGTGGGAATGGCTCGCGACGCCGACCATGTCGGGGCGGTACGAACTCCGTGGCAGCGCCTTCACGAGCCCTCTGTTCCGGGGAGTGCCAGCCATTCCCAATGACGCCAACGACACTATGCACGACGACGACACTGGGTTCCGTTGCGTGGCGACACCAGAGCAAATGCGCTCCCGCAAGTGACGCGATCTATCGGGCAGGCGTTTGACCATTGGGGCGATATCAGGAAGGTTGGTTCTATGGGATCTCTCGCCACCAAGGGATTCGGAATCGATAGGGGGTGGGTTATTTGTCTATATCCTGGAGCACCCTATCGGCCAGCGCTGGCGTCGCCGCAGCAGTATCCATCGTCGTCGAGTTAACGGCAAAGCCCTGGACCGAACGGCGTAAAGAGCGCCTTTTGCGGTTGGCTCGCGACAGGGACGAGCAGATTGCTCAGCTGGCCTACTTGGAAGCTAAGTATCGAACGGCCCCGCATAGACTCGGGACAGTGTGGGACGTGAACTCGCTGCTGCGGGAATTGGATGAAGATCTGGCCAAATATAGCAACCAGCACCTTTTAGTGGGTGACTGGGCTAGTAAGCCCGTTAGAGATCTCCTGTCCATAGGTCTGGGGGTGACGCGCGGCATGGTCGCCGCTTCGGTCGTCGTGGTGGATTATGCGCGGGAGACGATGGGCGAGGGCACGGCAACCGAGAAGTATGCGCGAGATAGCGCAAAGGCGGGACTGAAGTTGGCAAATGGATTTTTCGACATACCGTTGCAATACGCGCTGACGCCGAGATGGAAAGTTCGCAAGCGCGCCACGTTGTCAAAACAGGCGAAGAGCATCGTTCGAAACCGTGACAGTTTCGTACGAGAAACCATTGCGCGGAATCAGGCGGAAATTCTGGCGGCAAGGCGCTCAGGGCAGGGGAGTTGACAGAGCGGACGAGGCTAGGCCGTGGCTGGCGGGTAGATTTGTGGATACCCCACGACGGAGGAAAATGGCCCCTTCAAGTACCCGAGAATGGCTGCGCGCGTGAGATCGGACAGCAGCGCGAACCGCATACTTCCGGGATCACTGGCGGCAGTGAGAGCACCACTGCTTGAAAGTCCAATACCCGTGTGCGTAGGTACGGAGCGCATGGTGTAGAGCTGATCCAGCAAGGCGTAGCGACGCTTGGACGGGCTACCTTTCAGCTTCAACCCAAACGCGACCTCTACGTTAGGGTGCGCCATAAGCTCATTGACCGTGTCTGGGCAGAGTTGTTGAACCCCTTTGATGAATCGCTTGGTCACCTTCTCCTTACCCCATTCCTGGTGGGGGGCGATCAATGCTTCAATTGCTGAGATGAAGAGCATAGTGGCAACATCGGCGCTGCTTTGGGTCAGTGCACTGTGATACGAAAGCAGAGCTCTTTGGGCTCGTATCGTGGCTCCTGTGCCGCCCAGCGCTGCGAGGTCACCAAAGATGTCAAGTGAAATTCTGTTGCGAGCCAATGTGAGGATGCTTGGGTCGCGTTGGCTTGACTTCGCTTCCTCGGCTACCTCCTCTGTGGCCGGGAAGGTTGTTGCGGCAGGCGGAAGGTTAACCACTCTGCCCAAGGCCAGTGTGCAGATGGACGCTACTGTCTCGGCTATTCCAGCCGCAGTACGGCGCGATAGATCTCCGGCTGATGGTCCAGGACTGAAGATGAGCGCCCGAATGCTGGTCTCGGGCGCAAAGAGCATTTGGGTACCTGGCACGTCTGGAGGAGCCTCAGTAAACTCCAACAACACACGGTCGCATAGGCGTCGCTTTCCGACGATTCTTACTTGGTCCCCCAGCACCCGCATGAGTTGGAAGAATAGCCCCGAGTCGATCCCGATTGTCGCAGTCTTCATGCCGACCTCGTAAACGACATCGGGTCCGAAATCTTGGGCAGCCGCCTTAGTCAACGCCTCTTCGATGACAGGAACGACCACTCCCTCGTCCAGCAGGCTGGTAGTGGTCAGCGTCCACCTATCCCAGGTTTTCGTCGTTTCCAATATGAAGTGGCTACTCGTCACGTCACCGAATGTGTACGTCTGGCCGCCGTCGCTCGATCCACCTGAGCCCGTGGACGTAAGGCCAAGATGATCGGCGGAAATGGCTCCAACCCATTGAACAAAAAGGAGGGCGGTGATCTCAGAAGGAAGTTGATTTGCAGGAAGATGGAAGATGTAAGTGCTTGCCATTTTGATTTTACTCCCGTGGAGAGCCGCTGGCGAGCGCATAGTCGTCGGCGTAGGTGGATCGCGCTTCACGAGCCCCTTTCGGGCGCGCCCCCTGTTCCCAAAGACGCCAACGACACGGTGTATGAGGACGACACCGGGTTCCGTTGCGTGGCGTCGCCTGAGCAGAGGTGACCCCCGCAAGGGATGACGGCACGGGGCCAAACTCCGGACCCATGGGCCATGTGTGGGCCAGGTCCCCTCTTGCGGGAGCTGATATGGCCCCTGACCAGCACGTTAGTGCTGCATGCTTGACGCTCTTGAAAACCGTCGTGGCAGCGATGTCACCGTGGGTTCAAATCCCACACCCACCGCACACGCCTGAAGGGGGCGCCTCTCACTCAGGGGCGCCCCTTCCGCGTGGCCGGCGCGGGCCCGTCACTGTTCGGGCAGCCGGGCAGCCCGCAGCAACCGCAACTGCCCGGTCTCCGCGACGCGACGTTCGACGTCCGGCCAGGGGAACGGCGTCGTGGCGTCCAGGTCGGTGCGCTACAGCTCGTAGTCCCGGGCCAGCCCCTCCCAGTCGACCTCCCGCAGCGCGTCCTCCGCGTCGCAATCGGCCGGGACGCGCGTGGTGGGCTGGAACCAGATGATCGTGAGGGCGGAGCGGTGCAGAACCGGGTCGTGGTCGGGGTCGAGGGCCGTGGAGCGGAAGGCGCCCACGCAGGCCACGCGTGGCAGCACCTCGACCGGACCGAACGCGCCCGCGTACTGGTCGGGATACTCGCGCGGCGGCGGCACGAGGTGCACCGGCGTGGAGGGATGGTCTCCCTCCGCGGCGCGGACGAGGCTCCTGATCTTCATGTCATTGACCAGCTTGCAGGGGTAGCCCTCCAGCATCCCGCCGTACGTCGAGGAGAACCGCAGCTCGGAGAGCTCGAGCGTACGGCCGGACGTGAGGACGATGCGAGCCAGCGACATGGTCGGCACTCTAGGGCGGTGGTGCATCGAGCTCCCGTGAATTTCCGGGCCGGTCGGTCGCCTGACTCGGTCAGGGTCGGTCGCCTGTATCTGCCAGACGTATCTGTCAGACGTATCTGTCGGATGTATTTGTCGGATGTATCTGTCAGAGGGGCAGGTCGCCAGGTCTGTCTGTGACCTCTCTCAGGGCTCAGGGCTTCCTCAGGGCCGATGCCCCGTCATCCGCGCAGCCGACGCGATCGTCGTGCGGGCCTCTCGTTCGGTCAGGCCGGTGTTGAGGGCCGCCTCGACCAGGGGGTCGACGAGTGCGGGGCCGATGCCGTCCTCGTAGGCGCGGCAGGCGGCCCAGAACAGGCGGGTGTTGCGCTGGCCCTCGTGCGCGGCCAGCACGAACTGGACGAGTCCCTGGCCGTGGCCGCCGGTCGACGGGGGCGCGGGGTGGTGGGTGCGTGGTGGGGGGAGCAGAAGGCGCAGGAGGGCGCGCGGACAGGGCCCGGGGGCGATGTGGGAGGTACCGGGGGCGGTGCTGTAGACGCCGTGATCGGTGCGGGAGCCGGGGCCGACGAGGTAGCCGCCGGCGCCCCGGATGTCTATGCCGGGCGCGAGACGGCCCGCCGAGTTGGGGACGACGACGTCGGACGGGCCGGTCAGCCAGAGATGGCGGCCGCCGCTCGGCGTCAGCACGACCACTGTGGGCGGAATCGTGAACAGGTGGCGCAGTGCCAGTTCGCGCAGGGCGGCCGAGGAGTCCGTACCGGATTTGGTGTCGAGGTCGATGCCGATCAGGTGGTGCGGCGGCAGTCCGCACGCGATGCCGTAGCCCGTCGCCCAGGGGGCGGCGGCGAAGAGTTCGCGGATGCGGGCGGGGTCGGTTGAGGCGTCGTAGACGCCGTGTCCGAAGCGGCCGCACTCGCCGTGGCAGGGCGCCGGGTCGGGGTCGTCGCGGTGGGGGGAGCGCAGGGCCGGGAGCTTCGTCCGGGACAGGGGGATGACGGCCAGTCCGCGTTCGGCGGCTGACAGGGCGTGTGCGAGGGCCAGCGTCGTGGCCTGCCGGTCGGTGGTGGCCATGCTTCTATGTTCGTACGAGTGTTCGAAAAAGGAAAGAGGGAATCGCCCTGCCCCGCCGACGACTCGCCGGTCGTCGGAGATTGGCCGGAAGTGCGCCGGAACCTTTCCCCTCTTGTGCCGCTTGAGGTGGAGCTGTCCGTACTGCCCCTGTCTGGGAGTTGGAAGTGGCGAAAGGGGTTTATCGACTTGTCATCACGCTTGAGGGCGAATCAGGGCTTCCGGGGTGGTTCGCCGGGGATTCGGTGGGCAACTCTGATCTCGCGACGTCGTGAACGACTCCGGGGCGGCTGGCCAACTGCCTTGGGGAAAGCAGTACTTCATGCACCACCTATGCGTCCGGCGGGGAGCCTGGGCGCACCTGTTCTGGAGGAACAAACATGGCAAGCATCCGTACCGCCCGCGTCATCGCGGCCGTCTCCGCCCTTCCACTCGCGGTCGCCCTCTTCTCCGGCGTCGCGACGGCGGACAACGGCGCCATCGCGGACGACGGATCCAGCGCGGCTGTCACCAACGCCGCTCAGGGCCTCGTCGGCAGCGGGGTCGGCGGCGACAACTGGGGCAACTCGTCCACGACCCAGCAGCAGGCGACCGGCTCCGGTGCCTCGAACCAGAGCAACACCGCCCAGGTCAACGGTTCCGCCTTCACCTCGGTCAACCAGGGCAACGACAACACGGCCGTCAACTTCACTCCGCTCTGGTGGTGAGCTGAGGGGGTCGGTGCCCCTGTGCTCAGGCATCGGCCCCCTCGGAACTGTGGGTGTGCTGTGGGGTGTAACGCGTCTGCGCGGCGGTACTTCGGTACCGCCGCGCAGGCGTTTTCGTGTCGCCGTCCGGCGGTTCCCGATGGCCTTGACAGTGTGCCGTATCTGACGGACAGTCAGAAACCTTCCTGGGGCAGGAGCGACGGTGAGCTACGGGCCGGGGGTGAGCCACGAGGTGGCAGCGGACGAGGAGTTCGAGACGCGGCTGAAGCTCTACGAGGGGCAGCCCGCCGCGGTGGCACGCGCGGGCAAGGACCCCGTCAACGCGCCCATGATCCGGCACTGGTGCGAGGCGATGGACGACACCAACGAGGCGTATACGGGACCGGACGCCGTCGCGCCGCCCACCATGCTCCAGGTGTGGACGATGGGCGGCCTCTCCGGCCATACGGGACGCGCACACGCGTACGACGAGCTGCTCGGCATGCTCGACGAGGCGGGCTACAGCTCGGTGGTCGCCACGGACTGCGAACAGGAGTATCTACGGCCCCTGCGGCCCGGGGACGAGATCACCTTCGACTCGGTGATCGAGTCGGTGTCGGAGCGGAAGTCGACGAAGCTGGGCACCGGGTACTTCGTCACGACCCGCATGGACATCCGCGTCGGCCCCGACCTCGCGGGCACCCACCGCTTCCGCATCCTCAAGTACGCGCCCCTCCGCCGGGCGGCCCAACCGGACGGCCAAGGGCAAGAGTCCCAGCCGGACCGGCGGCACAGGCTCTCCGAACAGGACCGGCCGCCGCGGCCCGCCCGCCCTCGCCCAGTCATCAACCGCGACAACGCCCGCTTCTGGGAGGCCGTCCAGCGGCACACCCTGCTCATCCAGCGCTGCACCGCTTGCGGCACCCTGCGCCACCCCTGGCTGCCCGGCTGCAACGCATGCGGCGGACTGGACTGGGACACGATCGAGGCGACCGGTGAGGGCACGGTCCATTCGTACGTCGTGATGCACCACCCCCCGTTCCCGGCCTTCGATCCGCCGTACGCGGTCGGCCTGATCGAACTGTCCGAGGGCGTGCGAATGATCGGCAACGTCCTGGGGGTGCCGTACGACAAGGTGCGGATCGGGCTGCCGGTGCGGCTCGAATTCCAGGAGTCCGACGGGGAGTTGGTGCTGCCGGTGTGGCGTGCTCAAGGCTCAAGGCACCGCTCAAGAAGGGACTGCTCAAGAAGGGACTGCTCAGGAGGGGACCTATGAACGCCGGTGACGAACTGCCCCCACTGGAGATCCCGATCACCCGCACCCTGATCGTCGCCGGCGCCATCGCCTCACGCGACTACCAGGACGTGCACCACGACGCGGAGTTGGCACGCCGGAAGGGCTCCCCCGACATCTTCATGAACATACTCACGACGAACGGCCTGGTCGGCCGCTACATCACCGACCACTTCGGACCGACAGCCGTACTGCGCAGGGTGGCGATACGACTCGGGGCGCCCAATTACCCGGGAGACACCATGGTGTTGACCGGCAGGGTCGAGGAGGTCGACGGCGACACGGCGACGGTACGGGTCGTCGGAGCCAACGGCATCGGCAAGCACGTGACCGGCACCGTGACGGTCACCGTGCCGGCGGGAGCGGCGGTCGGCGTGTTCGCGGAGGGCGCGGTATGAGCGTGCGCGAGCGGGACTCCCTCGGCGGTCGGGCGGCGATCGTCGGTGTCGGGGCCACCGAGTTCTCCAAGGACTCCGGGCGCAGCGAGCTTCGGCTGGCCGTGGAGGCGGTGCGGGCCGCGCTGGACGACGCGGGGCTGACGCCGGGGGACGTGGACGGGATGGTGACGTTCACGATGGACACCAACCCGGAGATCACCGTGGCGCAGGCGTGCGGGATGGGCGATCTGTCCTTCTTCTCCCGTGTCCACTACGGCGGCGGCGCGGCCTGCGCGACCGTCCAGCAGGCGGCGCTCGCGGTGGCGACGGGGGTCGCGGAGGTGGTGGTCTGCTACCGGGCGTTCAACGAGCGGTCGGGCCGGAGATTCGGCTCGGGCGTGCAGCACCGGGAGCCGTCGGCGGAGGGCGTGGCGCTGGGGTGGTCCCTGCCGTTCGGACTGCTCACCCCGGCCTCCTGGGTGGCGATGGCGGCTCAGCGCTATCTGCACACCTACGGGCTGACGCCGGAGGCGTTCGGGCATGTCGCGGTGCTGGACCGCAAGCACGCGGCGACCAACCCGGCCGCCTACTTCCACGGCAGACCCATCACCCTCGCCGACCACGCGGCCTCGCGCTGGATCGTCGAGCCGCTGCGACTGCTGGACTGCTGCCAGGAGACGGACGGCGGACAGGCGCTGGTCGTCACGTCCGTCGAGCGGGCCCGCGACCTGCCCCATCCGCCGGCGGTCATAGCGGCGGCGGCCCAGGGCGCCGGCCGGGGGCAGGAGCAGATGACGAGCTTCTACCGGGACGACCTCTCCGGCCTGCCGGAGATGGCCGTGGTGGCGCGGCAGCTGTGGCGGACTGCGGGGCTCGGGCCGGGGGAGATCGACGTGGGGATCCTCTACGACCATTTCACTCCGTTCGTGCTGATGCAGCTGGAGGAGTTCGGGTTCTGTGGAAGGGGGGAGGCCGCGGACTTCGTGGCCGGGGAGCGGCTGCCGCTCAACACACACGGGGGGCAGCTCGGGGAGGCGTATCTGCACGGGATGAACGGAATAGCGGAGGGAGTGAGGCAGGTGCGGGGGGCGTCCGTGAACCAGATACCCGGGGCCGCAAGGGTGCTGGTGACGGCCGGGACGGGGGTGCCGACGTCGGGGCTGGTGCTTGCTGCCGACGGGTGACCCCCAGGGGTAATCCCGCAGTACGGGTCCCTCGCTCGTCCACCTTCAGGAGGTGGAGTCAGCCCCACCCCTACAACCTGAGGCGGACGTTGCTTCGGCACCTGCGGCCGATCCGCGGAAGTAGGGGCCGCTCATAGCGTGGATCCATGACCACACCCGTCTGCACCAGCGCTGCCGAGGCCGCTACATCAGCGGGGCTTTCCCTTCCGAACGCGACGTATCCCTCCTTCACGTCGTACGTGCGGGCCCGCCAGCCGGTGCTGCTGCGTACCGCCCGCTCGCTCACCGCGAACCCGAGCGATGCGGAGGACCTGCTGCAGACCGCTCTCACCAAGACATACGTGGCCTGGGAGCGCATCGAGGACCATCGCGCGCTCGACGGCTATGTACGCAGGGCGCTGCTGAACACGCGGACGTCGCAGTGGCGCAAGCGCAAGGTCGACGAGTTCGCCTGCGACGAGCTGCCGGAGCCGGAGCCCATGCCGGGCCATGACCACGACCCGGCGGAGCAGCAGGCGCTGCACGATGCGATGTGGCGCGCGATCATGCGACTGCCGGCCCGGCAGCGGGCGATGGTGGTGCTGCGGTACTACGAGGACCTCAGCGAGGTCCAGACGGCCGAGGTGCTCGGGGTTTCCGTGGGCACGGTGAAGTCGGCGGTGTCGAGAGCGCTCGGGAAGCTGCGCGAGGACCCGGAGCTGGGGCTGGTCCGGTAGGAGCGGCACACGGTCGGCGGTGAGGCGTCCCACCGCCTCGCGGCACGGGCCCTCGCG